>NZ_JBMLTR010000106.1:0-1032 GCF_049239865.1 Aquidulcibacter sp. | reverse complement strand
ATTGCGGTGACAGCTTTCTTGTGACCGCTGCGCTTGGCCTGTGCCATGCCCCAAGCTTTGAGTGTTGACCATGTGCCAGAGCGCGTCAGCATGGATTGGGCTGCCTCATAGAGGAGGGTTCGTACTTCCCCATCACCCCGCCGCGAGATCGCGCCGTTGTGACCATCGCTATCGCCTGATTGCCAGCGGCGGGGGGTGAGACCCAGATAGGCACCGACATCGCGGCTTTTGGTGAACCGCCCCGGGGTCTCGATCGCGGTTTTGAAGGTCAGTGCCGTGATGGGGCCAACACCAGGTATCCCCATGAAGCGGCGACAGACTTCATCTCCGCCGGCCAGCTCCCCAACCAAGCGGTCCAATCGCTCGACTTGGGCCCATAACGCCTCGCGTGCGGCGAGCATTGCCCCGCACAAGCCTTCCAGCAAAGTGTCTCCGGCCACGGCGGCCATGACCGCATCTCCTAGCTTTCCCCTTGAGACAAGCCCGAGCTTGATGCCGAACACCTTCAATGAATGACGTATGGTGTTCTCGATATCGAGAAATTTGCGCTTGAGGGTCCGTCGGTGCACCAGGATCAAGCGGATCCGGTAGCAATCGCGGCTTTTCATATGAATGGCGCTAAACCACCCGGTTCGCATGAGCTGGGCAATGCCACGCGCATCATTACGGTCGGTCTTGTTGCGTTGCGCGCCAAGGCTTGCACGCACATGGCGGGTCTCCAGACAGGACGTAGGCAGACCTGCCTCCAGTAAGCCCGTATGCAGCCAGGGCGCTAGAGCTCCTGCTTCGTGGCCTAAGCCGCGTAGCGTACGCGCCCAGGGCTTGAGGATTTCTGCTATGATTAAGGGGTCGGTCTCGACCTCGGTTTCAAAAACAATTTCGCCTTCGCGGTCTACCACACACACCGCTGTTTTGAGGGTCGCAACATCTAGTCCAACAAAATGTTCCATTCTCGGTCTCCCGCGCTGTCGCGGCATCCCTTTTGCCGCCTCACGATTGGAGACCTTCACCCCCTCTATCGCAACCAATTCC
>NZ_JBMLTR010000105.1:0-66069 GCF_049239865.1 Aquidulcibacter sp. | reverse complement strand
TCAACAAGGTGCCAAAGAAGGTCGCAACCCCTTTGCCACCATTAAACTTCAACCAGACTGGAAAACAATGCCCGAGAAGGGCCGCTGCACCTGCGATATAACCCGCATCTTGGGACAAAAACTCACGCGCGAGAACCAAAGCGAGGGCGGCTTTTGCGGCATCTAAGAACAAGGTCGCCAGCGCCACATCTTTTCGACCGGTGCGCAAAACATTGGTCGCACCAATATTGCCAGAACCGACTTGGCGAATATCACCAAGGCCCGCCAAACGCGTCAATAGAAGGCCGAATGGAATGGAGCCCAAAAGATAGCCCCCAACGATCGCAATCAGATAATCCATTGTCCCCCCAAGGCGTTGTGAACCTGCGTGCGCCTAGTCGAGGGCACTGAACACTTTTTTACCGGCTACCCAAGTCGACAAGACCTTACCTTGCAATGTCCGCCCATCATAGGGGGAGTTGCGCGATTTCGAGATCATCCGGCTAGCATCAAAGCGGATTGGGAAGCCCAAATCGACCAAGATCAAATCGGCAGGCGCGCCTGCAGCAATCCGGCCCTGCGGCAGGCCTAGGATTTGCGCCGGGGCCAAGGTCATGGCGCGGATCAAGTCCAAGAGTTCAATCAGGCCCTCATGATAGAGGATAAGGGCTGCAGGCAGGAGGGTTTCCAGCGCACTCGCCCCAAAGGCCGCTTCGTCAAATGGCAGGCGCTTTTCTTCGGCCGGGCGTGGGTCATGGCCTGAGACGATGACATCCAAAATGCCGGACTTCACGCCCTCAATCAAAGCGAGGCGGTCTTGCTCGCCACGCAGCGGCGGGGACAGCTTGGCAAACGTACGATAATCGCCCAGATCATTTTCATTCAGGGTCAGATGATGGACGCTGACCGAGGCAGTGACATCGAGACCTTGTGCCTTGGCAGCTGCGATACGGGGCAAGGTTGCCTCGGATGAAATCATGTCGAGCAAAAGCTTTGCCCCGGTCAGTTCGGCTAATTGAATGTCGCGATTGGCCGCAATGGTTTCAGCAGCACTGGAAATGCCCGCAAGTCCAAGGCGAGAGGAAAGCTCGCCCATATTCATCATGCCGCCCTCGCTTAGGAAGGCATCTTGCGGCCGCGAAGCCACCAAGGCGTCAAAAGCCGAGGCATAGGACATGCAGCGCTGCATAGTCCGTGTGCTGACAATCGGGCGGTCACTATTGGTGAACATGACGGCACCAGCGTCCGCCATCAGGCCAAGCTCTGCGATACGCTCACCCTTGAGACCGACGGTGAGAGCACCTGCTGCCAACACACGCGCTAAAGAACGGTCACGGCCACGCCGGGTGATAAAATCGACCAAAGCGGCATCATCAATCACGGTCTGGGTATCGGGTTGCAACACCATGGTGGTGACGCCACCCGCCACAGCGGCTTTGCCAGCAGTGCTGAGGCTTTCACGCTGTTCTTCACCGGGCTCACCGGTTGAGACATGCAAATCGATCAGGCCCGGCATTAAGGCGTGGCCATCGCAATTGATGGTGATGGCGTTTGCGTCCGCTTCGACCTGCGGGCCGCTGGCTAGAATAACTTCACCTTGGACAAGCACTTCGCCTGGACCATCAAATTGTGTGGCGGGATCAACCAAGCGGGCATTGATGAAGTGATAGAGGGCCTCAGACATCGTCGGCCTCCTCATTGGCACCATGGCTGGCAAGCGCCTCCAAGACGGCCATGCGGACGGCAACTCCTGATTCTACTTGGTCGACGATGAGCGAGACACGTGGATCATCGGCGATGTCAGAATCGATCTCAACGCCCCGGTTCATCGGGCCTGGATGCATGACTTTGACATGGGGTGCAGCCACCGCCAGCTTGCGGGCATCGAGACCATAGAAGCGGAAATATTCGCGCGCCGATGGCACATAGGCACCATTCATGCGCTCCAGTTGTAGGCGCAGCATCATCACGACATCCACACCATCTAGGCCTTCGAGCATATTGTGATAAATCTCGCAGCCCCAGCGGTCGACATCGGCAGGCATCAAGGTAGGGGGCGCGATCAAGCGAACTCGCGCGCCCAGCATGGACAGCAAGATGACGTTGGAACGCGCCACGCGCGAGTGCAGCACATCGCCGCAAATCGCCACCACCAAGCCTTCGATATGGCCAAAGGAGCGCTTGAGCGTCAGCGCGTCAAGCAAGGCTTGGGTGGGATGTTCGTGGGTGCCGTCGCCGGCATTAATGACCGAACAACTAACTTTGCGCGCCAGCAATTGGGCAGCACCAGAGGCTGCGTGGCGCAAGACCAGAATATCTGGCCCCATGGCGTTCAAGGTGGCAGCGGTATCCAACAGCGTCTCCCCCTTGGAGACCGAGGAGCTTTTGACGGCCATATTGACGGTATCGGCGCTCATGCGCTTGCCGGCCAGCTCAAACGAGGCTTGCGTGCGGGTTGAGTTCTCAAAGAAGAGATTGACGAGGGTGCGGCCCTTCAAGGTCGATAGCTTCTTCTCGCGCGCTTGGGTGAAGGGCAAAAAGACTTCGGCCCGTTCAATCAGCTCCAAGGCCTCTAAGCGATTGAGATCCCCAATCTGGAGGAGGTGGCGCTTGGTAAAGGGGGCGCGGGGCGGTGGACTATCGGGACTCATGACGTCGCACGCCCCCAGACATTATAGCCCGCAAAGCGCGGGGTGTTTGGCAAATACATGTCATTGACTTCGGCACACACAAACCCGCTGGCTTCCAGCATGGTTTGGGTATTGCGGGTGAGGTGACAGCCCCCAGCGATTGCCTTCCAAACCGGCTCAATCCGCCTTTGCAAGCGGGCGACATCGGCATCAGGGGCAAGGCCATGTTCGCAGAACAGGATTTGACCGCCGGGCTTTAACAAGCGCTTGGCCTCAGCCAAAGCACCTGCATAGTCGGGAATGGTGCACAGCGCATAGGTGAACAGGATCGTATCGGCGCAGGCATCGGGAAGGCCCGTCGCTTCAGCACCAGCCACGACTTCTTCCACGATAACATCGGCTCGCCAGTCTTCGCGCTTCCAAGCCAACATGCTGGCTGAGGGCTCCACCGCAATGACTTTTTCGATCTTGTTGGCGTCGAGAAACGGCAAATTGGTGCCGGAGCCAAAACCCATATCGACCACGACGCCGTAAGCACGTGGGATTAATTTGGCTCGCTGCTTGGCAATGGGTTTTGCGCCGCACGCACAACCGATGAAGCGCGGAAGGACAAAGCGTTCATAGAGGCCAAATAGCATGCTAGCGACGCCCCCGCGCACCCATCAATCGTTCACGCAACCACAACAAAATGGCCCAGCTATGGGCATCATGGCGGACCTTTTTCATGGCGTCATCAATGGTGACCCAGACCAGCTCATGGTCTGGCTCGCTTGGACGGCCTTCGGTGGAGGTGAGTTCGACTTCAAAAAAGGCGCAGAGTGAATTGGTGGGCACCCCGTCATTGATCCAGAATTGCCCAGCCCGGCACAATTGGCGGACGGGCCACACGGTCAAGCCGGTTTCCTCGTCAAACTCGCGCACCACGGCTTCTGCATCGCTCTCGCCCGACTCAACACCGCCACCGGGTAAATCAAAGTGGAAATTCTGGGAGTCGCCGACTTTGACGAGGGCAATCTTCTCGTCATTGCGGGTGCAAAGGCCGTAAACGCTCGGCCGCTCTTTATAGGTCTTGCCGTGTTCGGTGCGCCCGAACTGCATCGAAAAATGCGCCATAAAGGCCTCATAAGCTAGGATTGCAAAAGCGGAAAGCGGCCTCGGCAGATGGACCCTGTCTAATCCTGCTTGCAGGCGAGAGCAACGCCCGCTGTGTCTGTTTCAGACAGAGCGGATAAGCAATTGCGCCATCAGAAATTTAGAGGGGGTGATGCATCGAACCCCGCGTAGCTGATCCGCCTATTTTCTACCGAACAAGCGCTCAATATCGCTCAGCGACAGTTTCACAAAGGTCGGCCTGCCATGGTTGCATTGGCCAGAGCGCGGGGTGCGTTCCATATCGCGCAAAAGAAAGTTCATTTCATCGGCACTTAAGTGGCGACCCGCGCGAACCGAGCCGTGGCACGCCATGGTCGCCAGCACTTCATCGATCCGCTCCTTTAGGGATAGACCTTCATCATAGGCGGCCAGATCATCGGCCAAATCTTGCAGCAATTTATGGGTATTCACCTTGCCTAGAATGGCTGGCGTCTCGGTAACCGCAATCGCCCCGCGACCAAAATTCTCAATTCCCAAACCAAAGCGGGCAAACTCGTCTGCGCGAGCGAGCAAGCGCTCACAATCAGCTTCCTCCATTTCAATAATGTCAGGGATCAGGCTGGGCTGGCGTGCAATGCCTTGGCCTTCCATCGCGGCCTTCATGCGTTCCAAGGTGAGGCGCTCATGGGCAGCATGTTGGTCGACGATCACAAGGCCATCGGACGTCTCGGCAATGACATAGGTCGCGTGAAGTTGGGCTTTGGCTGCCCCCAAAGGAAAGGAGGTTTCATCTTCAACCGGTGCGCCGAAGTCGGTTGGTGCCTCAAAACTCGTGCGGGCCATGGGTTCGGCAAAGCCACTCAACAGCGAGCCTGCCTCGCGTCCGGCCTCAATCGCGCCTGCGGGTGGCTGATAGGGCAGGTGGCTTGGCCGGTACGGGCTTAAATTACCGCCACCACCGCCGCGTGACCACGGCATGCCAAACCCAGTCTGCGCCCCCAATGCCCCCAAAGTGGCTTGACCCAGGGCTTGCGGGCTTCGAATCCCACTCGATCCCAAAGCATGCCGCAAGGCGCCAATGACGAGACCGCGCACCAAGGCAGGGTCGCGAAAGCGTACTTCGGTCTTGGCCGGATGGACGTTCACATCGACCAGCTTCGGGTCCATCTCGAGGAAAAGCGCCAATACCGGGTGACGGTCGCGGGCCAATACGTCTTGATAGGCCGCTCGCGCCGCGCCTTTGAGAAGCGGGTCTTTCACCGGCCTGCCATTGACGAATAAATGCTGATGGCGCGCATCGCCGCGCGCAGCGGTGGGCAGCCCTGCAAGGCCCGTTAAGCGCACTTCGGCGCGTTCGGTATCAATCACCAAAGCATCGGCAGCGGCATCGCGACCAAGGATGGCGGCAACGCGTGCCGACCTTTGGCCGGCTGCATCCACGCCTTCAGGCACGACTTTGAGCGCGGACCGCCCGTCGAGATCGAGCGTGAAGGCAACATCTGGCCGCGATAAGGCCAAGCGCTTGACCATGTCGGAAATGGCTAGGCTCTCGGATCGCGCTGATTTCATGAAGTTGAGGCGGGCAGGGGTGGCGAAGAATAGGTCGCGCACTTCCACCCGTGTGCCAGACCGATTGTTCGGCCACGGGGCAGGCATGGGGCCTTCGATGACGCCGCCTTCAACCCGCAAAGTCCAGGCCTGATCGGCATCCTTGGCGCGCGAGGTAATAGCCAATCTAGCAATGGCCCCTATCGACGGCAGCGCTTCGCCGCGAAAGCCCATCGTCACAATATTGAGCAGATCTAAATGCCCATTGGCGTCGGGGGCGAGCTTGGAGGTCGCGTGGCGCTCGACAGCCAAGCTTAATTGGTCACGAGAGATGCCGCCGCCGTCATCTTCGACCAGCAAGCGGGTGATCCCGCCATCTTCGGCCAGAATGCGGATGGAACTTGCCCCAGCATCGAGCGCATTTTCCACCAATTCCTTGACGGCCGCAGCGGGGCGCTCAATCACCTCGCCAGCGGCAATCTGGTTTATAGCATCTGGGGGAAGACGGGCTATGGTCATGATGCGACCATGCGCTTTCTGGCCTGAGTCGACCAGATGATCCTGCAATCAGAAGCGATTTTGACCAGTTGGCTTGGCCTACATGCCAGGCAGTTTAAAGCCGCGCGGCTTATTCTGCTGGATGCTGACGGGTTGACCGCCCGTCGCATTGCGGATGGCAGCCTTTTCAAGACGCAAACGCTCGGCTTCCGCTTCTGCCAGAAGTGGGTCAGCTGGCTGGGTTGGGGCGGGGGCGACGAAGCCCATAATCCGGTCTGATAGATTGGTCGGCTTGCGTGCGACGCCGCCGGTCTCTTCATCAATCACCGCACGGATGCGTGGGTCGGCGTTGGTACCGCCAGCCTTTTCGACCAAGAGGCGTTCGCCATCAGAAGCGGTTGCGCCCATTTGAACGCCGAAAACGGCGCTACGGGCTTGCAAGTCGGCGCGCAATTCCATCGGACGGGCTTCACCGGGACGGGGTGGACGCAGATTGAATTCAGGTGGCACCACCAAAGGCGCTTTCGAGACGACGCGGAATTCGTCAGGCGCTGTTTTCTCGCTGCCCAAGGCTTGGCGTACGCTGGTGCATCCGCCCAAAGCGATGACGGCCAAACCAGTGACTGCCAACAGGCCAGAATAGGATTTTTTCACAGCACTCGCTCCATGTCTCTCAAAACTTGTCTCATCAGGGCGGCATTTTCGACCGGGACTTGAGGCTGCGTTTGCTCGCAAGGCCCTCAACTTGCCGTCTCCACCACCCTTAAAACCGTTTGTTCCATACCTTCTTAGACGCAAGGCTGCCCGAAGGTCCAGATGTTCACGCCGCTGGCGGCCCAGACTCACGCTCTGACTCACTTTTTGAGCCAGAATTTTGTTTCGATTGTGGCGTATCTTCGGGGTTCATCAGCATATCAATTGCCAACAGGATCGCGCCGACCGTGATTGCAGCGTCGGCGACATTAAACACCCAAGGGAAGAAGAAGCCCGAGAAGTCCAAAAAGTCCGCGACGGCCCCGAATCGCACCCGGTCGATCAGATTGCCAATCGCCCCGCCGATCACCAGTGCCAAGGCGATAAAGGTCTGCCGACGCTCTGCCTTGAATAGCCAGACCGCAAAGACGGTTGCGATTACGCCGGACATGGCCACCAGTCCCCAGCGTTGCCAATCCGCATGGGCCTTCAGCGCACCAAAGCTGACGCCATAATTCCACACCATGGTCAGATCGAAGATGGAGGAAATCTCAATCTTGCCGATGGTCAACAAGTTGAGATGGTTCAAGACCCAGTATTTTGTGGCTTGATCCAATCCAAGGACGACCAAAATCAGCAGAACGCCCCAGACAGGAGCGGGCGCAGCAGCAGGTAGCTTTGGGGCAGGCGATGGCGATGTCATGGGCGCTCTTTAGTGTGTTTTGATCGGCCAAGGAAATGCAACAAACAGTGAGGGGGCAGGCGGCCAATCAGGGCTTAATCATCGTGCTGGCAAGGTCGAGGGCATTGGCCATGGCCCGCTTCAAGGCTGGTGGCTCAAGGATTTCAAGTTTGCCGCCCCACCGAAACAAGCTCCAAGCCAGTTCGTTCAGGCCGCCGCCGTGCAAACGTACCAATAAGGCCCCATCTTCTAGACGTTCCAAGCTCTGCTGGGGGTGGAAGACCCAACGGCTCGCTTCGTCGGCAAAGTCGGGGAAAACGCGCAGGCACACATTGACGGTGTCTTCCTGATAGACGCCAAAGGACCGCTCGGAATAGGCCTGTAACTCAAAGCCTTCCGGTGCGCCGCCTGGTAGATCGAGCATGAGGGGTTGGCTGATCCGGTCAATCCGCCACATGCGTGGGGCAATTGCTTCATCGGTATGGGCTTCGCGCGCGATCAGATAGGCCTCGCCGCCAAATAAAATGCCATAGGGGATGAGGTCACGTTGGCGCGGTCCGCCAGACCCGCCGCTATAATGCACCCGAACTTGTTTAAGGGCCAAAAGCGCGTCGCGCAGCACCTGCAGCACATCCTTATCGACGCTGGCGCGAGGGCCTGGCTGAACTGCGATGGCTTCTGCCTGCATCAAGGCTTCGATGTCGGTGGCCAAGCGGCGCTTTACATTGGACTTGAGCGCTGACAGCATTTTCGTTTCAAGCCTTGCCAAGGCATCGGCCGCTTGTGGATTGCTGCGTTCTAACTGCTTTTGGCCCGTGCTGAGGGCTGCCATTTCTTCGCTGGTGGGCGCCAAAGTAAAGCTGTCCAAGCCCTTTGGCAGACGCCATCTTTTGGTCGGCGGGTCCGCGATTTCTTCCAAGTCTGGATACATCATCACCAATTGATCGCGCATGCGCTCAATCGTGCGGCGCTTTACATCCAGTTTCTCGGCCATCTCATCCAAGGTCAGGCCATAGGTGGTGGCGGCTAGATGGCGCGCCAATTCAACAAGTCGGGCAGATTTTTCATGTCTCATGTCGCCTTCTCGCCCTGAATCTCCCGTCAGGTCAAACGCGAAAACGTGTCGACTTGAGGCCTTGCTGCCGTTAGAGCGATCTTCATGAAAAATCTGCCTGTTTCCCCGCTCGCCCCCGCTGCTTTTCCGACTTTGCCGCCTGTTGCCGGCATGCGCGCATCGGCGAGTCGAATTGGGCTCTATGGCGGGACACGCAACGACTTGATGACGGTGGTATTCCCCGATGGGGCCAGCGTCGCAGGGGCCTTCACGCGCAGCGCCACACGCTCAGCCGATGTTGAATGGTGTGCGGCCCAAGTCAAACAAGGTCATGCTCGCGCCTTGGTCGTCAACGCGGGAAATTCCAACGCGTTCACAGGCCCTGCAGGGCTTGCCAAAAATGCAGCCACGGTCGCGGAAATGTGCCGTTTGATGGGCTGTGCGGACCATGAGGTCTTTCTCGCAGCGACCGGGGTCATTGGCGCACCTCTGCCGCCTGCCACCGTAGCGGATGCTTTGCCGAGCGCAGTTGAGGCTTTGGGTGCGCCCGATTGGGAAAGCCTCGCCCGGGCTTTTTCGACGACGGATACGTTTCCAAAAGCGGCGGGGACGACGCTGGACCTCGATGGGACAGCGGTGAATGTGGTCGGTCTTGCCAAGGGTTCGGGCATGATTGCGCCAAACATGGCGACGATGCTGGTTTTCGTCTTCACCGATGCCGCGATTGCACCGGACGTGTTGCAAGCGATGGTCTCCGCCCATGTTGAGACGACGTTTAACGCCATCACGGTCGATAGCGATACGTCCACGTCCGACACGCTGTTGGTTTTCGCTACCGGAGCAAGTGGGGCGGCACCCATCACCATGCCAAGCGATCCCCGCGCGGCCTTGGTATCTGAAGCCCTACGCGGAATTTTCCATGATCTCGCCATGCAAGTGGTCCGCGATGGGGAAGGGGCGCAAAAGCTGATCCAGATTGAGGTGCAAGGTGCCGCTGACAACATTTCTGCCCGAACAATCGGGTTCGCCATTGCCAACTCGCCCTTAGTCAAGACCGCGATTGCGGGCGAAGATGCGAATTGGGGACGGGTTGTGATGGCCGTTGGTAAAGCTGGAGAGCCGATCTCGGTCGATCAACTTTCCGTTCGCTTCGGCGGACAATGGACCGCTAGGGCTGGTGGAGCGGTAGCTTATGATGTTGGTCAAGTAGATATTCATATGCGAGGTCAAATAATTGATATTCTTGTAGATGTTGGTGTTGGTAATGGCCAAGCAAAGGTTTGGACTTGCGACCTTACTCATGGCTATATCAGCATAAATGGTGACTATCGGTCCTAATTGGATTGGATTTGATCGCCCAAAATTGGGATTATTTAATAATTGTGACTTATGTTGGGTACGGGTAGGGGCTTATGCGACTTTTATTAGTGGCCGCGGCTGCTTTGGTTAATGGGAACGGTGCCGTGTTGCTAGCACAACGACCACAGGGGAAAAGTCTTGCAGGACTCTGGGAGTTCCCGGGCGGCAAGATTGAATCTGGTGAAAACCCAGAAGCTGCCTTGTGCCGTGAATTGGCTGAAGAACTGGGCCTAGACGTCGATCCCAAAGACCTGAAACCGCTGACCTTTGCTTCCCACGCCTATGCGAATTTCCATCTTTTGATGCCATTGTGGATCGCGCAGCGCTGGCAAGGAGAGCCTGTTGGCCAAGAAGGCCAGCAACTGGCTTGGGTCCAACCCGAAGATTTAAATCGTTATCCGATGCCAGAAGCCGATATCCCTCTGGTGTCGACTTTACGTGACCATTTAGAGCAGAGTCGCTTATCATGATCCTGAAAAGACTAAAGAATGAGCGCGGTGCAACTGCCATTGAGTATGGTCTGATTGCGACCCTCATGGTGCTCGCTATGATCCCTGCCATGCAAATGGTCGGCGGCAACACCAATGGCATGTATGATCGAATTACCAATAAAATCGTCGCGGCTATGGCTCGCTAACCAATTGGTTTTTCGCCCGTCGGGATTTCACGGGTTCCTAAAGCATCCGCAAGACGCATTTTCGCGCTACCTCTGGGCAAAGGCTTCTGCTGGCTTTCATGCGGGGCCCAGCCAGTTAATGTAATCAATTCAAAGGTTGCGCGTACTTTACCATCCACATCGCTATGATTGGCTTGATAGAGGTCTGCTGCGCGCGCGATGATCGCCCGCGTTAGGCGACGCGGTGCTTTTTGGTGAAAGGCGGCCGTCTCTCCCATCGCTTTTAAATCGCGCAGAAGGCCAAACAGATTGGTGTAACGTACGGTGACAACATCGCTGTCAGCGACCGGCAGGGCAAAGCCCGCCCGCTGTAATAGCTGCGCACCATCTTGGGCATCGGCAAAGGGCGAGACACGCGCAAAGGCTTCGCCATAGGCTTCCGTTTCGGCTTGGGCTAAACAGGCGCGCAATTCTTGTAAGGTGCGGCCGCCCAAAAAGGTCAATAACAACAAACCATCAGGCCGGAGGGCGAGGCGGGTTTGTGCCAAAAAGCCAGGTACATCATTGACCCAATGCAGGCCGAGTGTTGAGACAATTAAGTCCAAGCTAAGTGGTGCCAAGGGCATGTGGTCTTCGTCGGCCACAAAGCCACCACCGACACGCTGGGCCAGCATGGCGGGGCTTAGGTCGCTTTCGGTCAGCGCACCAATTTTATCGCGCAGATCGCCATGGCGCGCGATAGCAGCGGCCAAATACCCGCCGTGGGAGCCGATATCGAGAGCTTGCTCAAACCTGCGATTGATGAAGTCCAGCCGCTCGCAAACGTCGTCGACAGCCCGATCCTTCAAGAATGCGACAGCGCCAAATCCCTTCGCAGCCCGGTTCCGTCGGCGTGCCAAAAGCTGCCGATCAAACAACATGGTTGGGTTAGGGCTTTCCATGGTGATCAGTTATGCGCTATTTCTGAGAAAAGAACCAAAGGTAGAGATATGACAGCAAGATCTCAGCGTCCTTACCGTCTCGGAACTACACTTGCTGATCTGATTTGGCCACCACGTTCGCTGCTATCAGACGCACGCGTGGACTGTCTCGGTACGATGGAAGCGGACTTGTGGCGCGCGCTGGATTTTCTCTATGGGCCTGGATGCATGCGATGCGGATTTCCCATCCCAGAAGCGACAGGACCCGACATGTTATGTCCAGTCTGTTTGGCGCAACCGCCGCTCTATCACCGAGCACGGGCGGCCTTAGCCTATGACGATCTATCGAAGCCATTAGTACTCAACCTCAAGCATGGGGGCCGCAAGGATGGCTTGCGCGCCTTTGCCGCTTGGATGGTGGAGGCAGCCCCATTCGTGGCAGAGGCCGACCAGATCCTGCCAGTGCCTTTGCATTGGTTACGTCTGTGGCAGCGGGGCTATAATCAGGCTGGATGGCTGGCGGAAGCTTTAGCGCGAAGGACGGGGCGACCCTATAATCCGCTGCTTTTACGGCGAAAACGGGCGACGCCCAGCCAGAATGGCCTGTCGGCTAGCGGGCGTAAGCGCAATGTCACGGGGGCATTCCACATTGCCCAGCCCGTGGCTGGACAATCCTTTGTGTTGGTCGATGATGTGATGACGACGGGGGCAACACTTCAGGCATGTACCGCAGCTTTACTGCGCGCGGGGGCAGTGCGGGTGGATTGTGTAGCCTTGGCACGGGTGGTGCGACCTACTAAGCTTGACGTGCCGAGTGAGCCCATTGGCTCGTCGCAGGAGTCGCTTGATGTCTGATAATTCCCCGGCCAATCCCCCACAGGCTGATCCTTTTTTGCAGGTGATGCGCGGGAACAGGTCGAAGACATGGCGGACCATCGCGGGGGGGATGGGCATCTTTTTGGTTTGGCAGATCAGCCTCGCTATTTTGGTTTTGTTTTTTGAACCGCTGCGGATCATGGTTATGCTCAAGCCCAACGACCTCGGTGCTACCGAAGAAGCGGTGGGCGCATTTGCATTAATGGTCGGCGGATTTGGGCCTGCCTTCCTGACGTTGGTGCTGTGGCGCAAATATGTAGAACATATGCCAATCAGAACCTTGTTCACCGGTGCACCGCAATTTCGCTGGACCTTAGCGTTTGCCGCAGCTCTCGCCGTCGTGGCGCTCAGCTATGCCACCTCAGCAGCCTTCGGTCAGGAAAGCATGGGGCCGTTTGAGGCGCGCATGGCGCGGTTTTCAGCACAAGACTGGCTGCTGCTCGCGGGTGTCTATATCGTTGGTACCTTGGTGCAATCGACCTTTGAAGAGGTTTATGTTCGTGGCTGGCTCTTGCAACATGTGCAGCGTTTCATCGCCCATGGTTTGCTTGCTGTACTGGTGACTGCCGTCATTTTCTCCATCCTGCACATCGGTCATGCTGGTTGGGCGACTTTTGTGATCACGTTCGTTATGGGCTTATTGTTTGGCTATTCAGCTTGGCGATTGAACGGCTTGGAGGCCGCTATTGGTGGCCATATCGCCAATAACTTCATGAGTGCCCTGCTGCTCGGGACAATGGTTGGTGGCAATCCGGCGGAAATTGACCTGATGGAAGGCGTCGCCTATGGGCTTTACCTGCTGGGCTTCCTTGGCTTTGTCGAAGCGTGGGCGCGCTTTGGCCCATCGCCCGCCCGCCAAGGCGCTGTTTGAGGCTTGCCTTTACCAGCAGGCGCAGCGTCAGAAGCCTTTTTGAAGCCTACTTTGGGCTTGCCTGTCCAATCAGACTTTCCCTTCGCGGCAGGCGAACCTGCACCCGTGTGAGCTGCACGACTTTTGGCTTTGCCGGCCTCGCGACGCATTGTTTCTTCTTCAAGCAGGCTGACGCGTGTCTTTGCGGACTTCGGCGGCGGCTTCGGGCCACGGCGGCCCGTTTTGACGAGGGCAGGGGCCTCTAAATCTGGACGCGGTACACGTGCAGGCCGACTGGAAAAACGTTGCGGCAAGTCCGGCATCAAAGCGCCCAACATTTCCTTCAAAGCCGACGGGGCCACTTCTTCGACGCTGCCCGGTGGCATTTTGCCCAATTGGAACGGACCGTAGGAGACGCGGATCAGGCGGTTCACCTTCAAGCCAATGGCTTCCAGCACCCGACGGACTTCACGGTTTTTGCCTTCTCGGATTGAAACGGTGATCCAGGCATTGGCCGTCTCTGCCCGATCTAGGATTGCTTCCATTGGGCCATAGGTGATGCCATCAACCGTGATCCCATCGGCTAGTTGTGCCAGCTCTTCTTGGCTAACCCGACCAAAGGCGCGAACGCGGTAGCGTCTAAGCCAACCTGTCGAGGGCAATTCTAACGACCGTGCCAATCCGCCATCATTGGTCAGCAATAACAGGCCTTCAGAGCTTAAATCCAAGCGTCCAACCGAAATGACGCGCGGCAAATCTTCGGGCAAATGGTCAAACACGGTTTCCCGGCCTTGCGGGTCCTTGTGGGTGGTCACCAAGCCATCGGGCTTGTGATAGCGCCACAGACGTGTGGGTTCAGGGCTGTCGACGGGGCGACCATCTACGGCGATGCGGTCTTGGGCGGTGACGTTAAAGGCAGGACTTTCCAGCACCACACCATTGACGGTGATGCGACCTTCCTCGATCCAACGCTCAGCTTCACGACGCGAGCAAAGGCCTGCACGCGCTAAGGCTTTGGCGATCCGTTCGCCGGGGCGCTCAACATGTGTTTCGGTAGACGTCGATGCGGACTCGGGGTCCGCCTTGCGCAGCCAAGGTTTGGCATCTTGCGCACTTTTTTTGCGCGGGGAATCGTCGCTTGGATCAAATGTCATCGGTCATGCGCCTCGCAGCCCTCACGGGCGGCCTCGTGTTTGACGCTGTGATTGCAGGAATTGCGCCCAAAGTCGAGCGGGACGCGCAATGGCAGATGAAAACTCCGCTACGCCTTGTAAGCTGCAGTGCCCTTATCAAAGTTACAAGGTTAGTAGGTTAAGGTTCAAACTATAGATTTGTAAGTTAGGTCCAGCATGCTTTATCCAGCCGATATACGTCCACTGACCGGTTTGCGCTTTGTTGCTGCATTCTGGCTTTTGATCTATTTTTTCTGGGAACGTTTTGATCTCGGACCCCGCGACACAATCGGGATCGTCCACGCCGGCAATTATGGGGTCGACCTCTTCTTCATCCTGTCCGGTTTTGTTTTGGCCCATGTCTATGGCCCGCAAGTGGAAGCGAAGACTTTTTCGTGGCGTAGCTTTGTGTGGGCGCGCCTCGCACGGATTTATCCGCTGCATCTGATCTGCTTGGCTGCGATGATCGCCATTTGGGCGGCCGGCTCGCTGATGGGTGCGACTTTTAAGGCCTCCGCCTTTGTGGTGGAGCAGATTCCCTATCATTTGGCTTTGGTGCATGCGTGGGGCCTTGTCGCCTCTGATGGTTGGAACTTCCCGTCTTGGTCGATCTCGGCAGAGTGGTTTGCCTATCTGACCTTCCCAATCAGCTTTGGCATCGCGGCCCTTTTTGCCAAGCGGCCTTTGATCGGCATTGTCTTCATGGTGGCGGTATTTGCGGCCTTTGTCGCTTGGATGCGCCTCTACAATATCGAGCTGATGAACATGACCTGGCAGGGCGGCATTGTTCGCATTGTGCCGTCCTTTGGCATGGGGATCGCTTTATGGTTCTTGGGCCGTCAATTGACCTTGCCTAAAGGCGTTGCAGGTTTGGGCGTGGCTATCAGTACCGTGTGGGTTGTGATGGCGGCTGCTTGGGGTTGGCCTTCCTATTGGATCTGGCCGGGCCTTGCAGGACTAGTCTTCTTTTTGGCAGAGACTTCTAAAACCAACCAAACCCCGCTGTTGGCGTCCAAGACGTGGGTCTATTTGGGCGAAATTTCCTTTGCGGCCTATATGGTCCATCTGCCCGTCGATATTGCGCTTTATCAGATTGTTGAGCGCGTGATGGGCGAGCCGAAGGGCACGATTGCTTTGGTCATTGGTATTGGCGGCGTTTTGGCCAGCATCATTGCTGCGGCCATCGCCCATGCCTTGGTTGAAAAGCCTGCGCGAAACTGGCTGCGCGCCAATATCCCCAGCTTTATGGCTGGCAAACCGAAAGCCTAAGACCTCCTGACTGCATCTTAAGCTGCGAACGCCTGATAGGTCGCCGCTTTGATGCGGCCTTGGTACAGCTTCACCATCCAAGCGCCAAGTTGGCCTTCGGCGTCGCGAACGATGACGACACCATCGTCGGCATCAAACACGCTGCGCACATAGCTTGCTTGCAATGGACCTTGGCCAATTTTCGCGGTCTCTGTTTGCAGCGCAAGGCACGATGACTGATCATCCTCACGACGTGCCTTGACCCAGGCTTCCAGCTTGGCGCGCTGCGCCGCGGCATCGGTTTCAAGCGCCCGTCGACGTGGTCCGCCAGCCAGAGAGCGCAACGCGCCGCGGATCAGGCTGATTTCGTTCATCGTAAAGCGGCCGCGCACAAAGGCGTTACGCATGGTTTCCACCATCGTGCCCTTGCGGTCCTCTGGCCAGAAGAAACGCGTCTCGTCTAAGTCGGCCACCCAATGCTCGAAGAAGCTTTCAAAGGCTTCGCGCGGCGCTGTGGGCTTTTCTTCGATAGTCCAGCCGGGGGGCGGGCCGTTTGCCTCCGACCCACTCGCCCACTCATAGCAGAAGCAGGCAACCGATTGGGCAAGGTTCAAGCTGGGGAAGCGGCCATCGACGGGGAAAGTCACCAACAGGTCCGCCCCAATGATCAAATCATTGTCGAGGCCCGAACGTTCGGACCCGAACAAGATCACAGGCTTTTCGCCAGCGGCCATCGCTTCGCGCATGCGGGCAACCGCTTCACGCGGCCCAATCAGTGGCTTGTCGAGCTGGCGGGGGGTGCCCGTCGTCGCGATAACAAAGGTCTTCTCCGCCAAGGCCTCTTCGGCGGTTTCAACCACCTGTGCGCTTTCCAGCGGCCATTCTGCGCCACTGGCCAAAGCCCACGCCTTAGGGTTCGGCCAGACATCGCGCGGTTTGACAAGAATCAGCTCTGAAAAACCAAAATTGGCCATAGCGCGTGCCGTCGCGCCAATATTCTCGCCCATTTGCGGGTGGACGAGGCAAATGGCGGGTGCCGCACCCCAACCGGGCAGGGCAGCTTGTTCGGCTTTCGACAGCGGCCCGTTTGGGCCTACACCCACGGGGCGGGAGCCGTCAAAAACGGGCTTTGGCGGGGCCCACGCGGTCGGCGCGGGGGCTGGTTCTGCATCTTTGCGCATCTTGTCGCTGTCACTCTTGTTGAAGACGTCTTTTCCACGTCGCTGGAGGTGCTATAGCCCACCCAACCGATTTGCGGACATATCACTTACAGGCCGCGACGTTCGTGGACCAATAGGGGAAAAACATGGCGAAGATTAAAGTTGCTAATCCAGTTGTCGATCTTGATGGCGACGAAATGACCCGCATCATCTGGCAGATGATCAAAGACTTCCTGATCACGCCCTATCTCGACCTCGAGATTGAATATTATGACTTGTCGATCGAGAACCGCGATGCGACCGACGACCAAGTCACCATCGACGCGGCGAAGGCGATTCAGAAGCACGGCGTTGGCATCAAATGCGCCACCATCACCCCGGATGAAGCCCGCGTCGAAGAGTTCAAGCTGAAGAAGATGTGGAAATCGCCCAACGGCACCATCCGCAACATTCTGGGCGGTGTGGTCTTCCGTGAGCCCATCATCTGCACCAATGTGCCGCGTCTGGTTCCGGGCTGGACCAAGCCCATCATCATCGGCCGTCATGCTTTTGCAGACCAGTACAAGGCCACTGACTTCAAAGTTCCAGGCCCAGGCAAACTCACGATCAAATTTGTTGGCGAAGATGGCCAAGTGATTGAGCATGAAGTGTTTGATTATCCAGGCTCTGGCGTTGCTATGGCCATGTATAACCTCGACGACTCGATCCGCGACTTTGCCCACGCCAGCTTCGCCTTTGGCTTGGCGCGCAAGTATCCCGTCTATCTGTCGACCAAGAACACCATTTTGAAGGCCTATGACGGCCGCTTCAAGGACATCTTCCAAGAAGTGTTCGATGCCGATTATGCCGCCCAGTTCAAGGAATTGGGTTTGCTCTATGAGCACCGCTTGATCGACGACATGGTGGCTTCGGCTATGAAATGGTCTGGCGGCTTTGTGTGGGCCTGTAAGAATTATGACGGCGACGTTCAGTCCGATACCGTCGCTCAAGGCTTTGGCTCGCTGGGCCTCATGACGTCGGTTCTGATGACGCCAGATGGCAAAGTGCTGGAATCCGAAGCTGCCCACGGCACGGTGACCCGCCACTATCGCCAGCATCAGCGCGGCGAGCAAACCTCCACCAACTCCATCGCGTCGATCTTTGCTTGGACCCGTGGCCTCGCCCACCGTGCCAAGCTCGATGACAATGCCGAACTGATGAAGTTCGCGACCAAGATGGAAGAAGTCGTCATCGCCACGGTTGAAGACGGCTATATGACCAAGGACTTGGCGCTGTTGGTCGGTGATGAGCAATCCTGGCTCTCGACCGAAGGCTTCTTGAAGAAAGTTGCCGCGAACCTCGAAGCCGCGATGGCTGAATAAGACTCTTTAGGCTCTGCCGGCAGGCCCTTGGTCTGCCGGTGGGGGCTCCTACGATCTCAATGCAAAAGGAGAATCTGAAACACCTCATCCTATTGGACTTGGTGATCAATTTCTTCGTTCCAAAGTGATTTAAAGGTGCATGCGTCGTCGACATATTGGTTCGTCGCTGCGCATATTCCGGCGAGAATTGTTCTCAGAGAGGCTCGTATATGGCCCAAGGGTAAATGCAGGATTGGCTCATGATGTGCGACACGATTTCTCAAGTTGAGCAGATTGGAACAATGTTGGTGTGCCATCTCACTTGTTATTTTGGCATCGTTTAGAAACACCCTAAATTTTAAATTGCTGGTCCAATTGTATTGAGCCTTATAGCGACTGCTGAACTGAGATACCCAAAATCCAGCGGACAGTCCCGCAACAATCTGATCAGTGGTTATCACAGCCGGGGCCAGCTTGTCAGTTAGCCGCATCACAACTTTGTCTAGGCGTTGCCTATCTTGGCCAGCTAAGTTTCTTCGTAAGTTAGCATTAAATGGCCAAGTTGGCCCATATTTGAAAATAAGAAATTCATTCAATCTGTTTCTCAGGGCAATTTCCCAGTGTTGAAGTGAAAAATATAATGACGGTGATAACATCGAATTCCAATGATAAACTTGCAGCGCTTTTGGGATGTCTCCTCCAGTTTTTTGCAAGTACTTGTTCAGCCGTGGTCTACTAGCTGAACGAACAATTGCGGTCACATCCAAATCACCTTTGCAAAAATATTCTTGCATTTTTAGGCATCCTGTAGTGATAATTCAGCGTGCGCCTCGGGAAACGGTCACTGGGCTTAGACCCACACCCCTTGGGGACAAGAGAAAGGCGGCTCCTTGCGGGCCGCCTTTGACTTTTGGGTAGCTTTGATTTTTTTTACAACCTAAAAATGATTTTCTATGCGTGCTTTTGTTCGAACTCCGCCTTGAATTTATGGCCAGACCGACAGCCCCACTAAAAGCAGCGCTGCGATGGCGCATTCAAACCCGACAGCGATCCAGTTTTTGGCTTCATTGCCTTGGTCCAAATAGATCGAAATAACCCGGCCGATGGCTGCGCCAAGCCAACATAGGCCGACGGTCAGGAACGCGATGTCGTTCTGTGTGACGACCGGAACCAATCCCAAAAGAAAAAACGTAACGCCAAGGGTTCCGCGAAACTCTGCCCGTCCGGCTGGCGTGACGGCGGTAAGACCCGTCAGTTGTGACGCTTTTTGTGGCAAGAAGAGGCCTAAGCAGCCCATCAACATCGTGATGATCGCCCCTAAATTATTGAGTAAATCCATAGTCGTCCCCGCGTTTGAAACTCGTCCGCAAAGCTAGCCATGCCATAACCCAAATGATAGTACGCACCTTTTCGTGCCTATCGAATTTATGCAGGAGTCCGCATGGGATTGCCGCCAAACGTGCTTTCGCAACGCTGTGCCTCGCGCCGATATCTGGCGTTGGTCGCGAGTAAATGGTCGCTGCTGGTGATCAATGCCTTGGATGATGGCCCCGCGCGCAATGGTTTCCTGATGCGCATGGTCGAAGGCATTTCGCAAAAGATGCTGACCCAGACGTTACGTGACCTTGAGGCGACAGGCATTGTCAGACGCGAGGATCATCGCACCGTGCCACCACATGTCACCTATGAATTGACACCACTTGGCAAGTCTCTGCGTCAAGAGGTGCGGTCGCTGATCGCTTGGGTGGAAAGCCATATGCCCGCTTTGGGTGGGTCAGAACCAAACCAACCCTAGACGAAGGCCGTGGGGCCAACGCTGCCTCAATCAAATAGTTTGGAGACGCTTTCTTCATTGGCAATCCGGCGAATGGCTTCCCCGATGAGCGGTGCCACCGAGACGCAGCGCACTTTGCTGGACTTGGAGAATTTGTCGCCATGATCGATGGAGTTCGATACCACCAATTCCTTCAGGGCTGAGGCATCGACGCGGTCAAACGCGCCGCCCGACATCACGCCGTGGGCCACATAGGCCGAAACCGAGGCCGCGCCCTTGTCCATCATGGCGGCGGCGGCATTACACAAGGTGCCAGCCGAATCGACAATGTCGTCAAACAGAATGCAGGCGCGGCCAGAGACGTCGCCAATGATATTCATGACTTCGCTTTCACCGGCACGCTCACGGCGCTTGTCGACGATGGCAAGGTCAGCGCCGAGGCGATTGGCCAAAGCGCGAGCCCGCACCACACCGCCAACGTCAGGGGACACGATCATCAGATCATCGGTTTTGTAGTTGCGGCGAATATCTTGCTCCATCGTATTGGTGATGAAGAGATTGTCGGTCGGGATATCGAAGAAGCCTTGGATTTGGCCAGCGTGCAATTCCATGGTCAGCACGCGGTCAGCACCTGCAGTGGTCACCAGATTAGCAACCAGCTTGGCCGAAATAGGCGTGCGGCCACCTGTTTTGCGGTCCTGCCGGGCATAGCCGAAATAGGGCAGGACGGCGGTGATGCGACGGGCAGAGGCGCGGCGCAAAGCGTCCATACAGATCAGCAATTCCATCAAGTGGTCATTGGCTGGTGCGCTGGTCGACTGAATGATGAAGACGTCTTCCCCGCGCACATTTTCATCAATGGTCGCGAAAATCTCATTATCCGCAAAGCGGCGCACTTGGGCGCGCGTCAATGGAACGTCGAGATAATCGGCAATGGAGGATGCCAAGGGTTGATTGGCGTTGCCTGCAAGCAATTTCATGATGATCGATCCCCGTCCAAACGCCAATCCGCGTCAAATTTCCACGCGATTGCCTGAGCGGTCGATTAAGCAGAGAGCGCCCCGCGTGCAACCCTTTGTGATGCTATCGGACGATACGAATGGCAGACAAATTTCGTCCGTAGTCGGCTTCGCCCGCCAGATTGCGGCGGCGGTTCGAAAAGAAATGCGATTCTTCAGCGCATGTGTCCTGCGGCAGCACATCAACTGCGCCTAAACCAGCAGCCCTTAAGCGGGCCGCGCAATAGCGTTTCAGGTCAAAAAGCGAGCGATCGTCTTTGCCGGGGATAAAGAATCGCTCGTTCGCCGGATCGGCTTGGATGAAGGTCGCTACGAATTCAGGGCCAACTTCATAGCTGGCTTGGGCGATACACGGGCCGACAGCGGCCACGATGCGGGCAGGGGAGCCGCCAAGCTTTACCATCTTGGCAATGGTGGCTTCCAAGATGCCGCCAATGGCACCCTTCCACCCTGCGTGGGCGGCAGCGACGATGCGTGCGGCCGGATCAGCAAACAGGATCGGCGCGCAGTCAGCGGTCAAAACCGATGGCGCAACCGATGGACAGCGCGTCACCAAAGCGTCGACTTGCGGGCGATCGCCTTGGAATGGGCCGTCCACCATCAGTGCATCGGCACCATGGACTTGATAGGCTGACAATAGGCGGTCTGGCGAGACGCCAATATGGCTTGCAATACGGCGACGGTTCTCTGCCACATTGGCAGGATCATCGTTCGAGCCGGGTCCCGAATTCAAACTCTCATAAATGCCAGAGGATACCCCACCTACGCGGCCATAAAAGCCATGCTCAAACCCTGCCAATTGCGACAGCATGGCTGAGCGCACGGGCGCGAGCTCAAAGATCAAATCTTCCGATGGTGATGTAGGGGTAAGTGCTGAAGCGACGTCTGGCATGGTCGGTTAAAGTCCAATGGGCGGACCATGAGCGGCGTTGAGGGGAGACTCAAGGGCCACCACATGGAACAGCCCGCCCATATGCGCTTCTCCGATCAGTCTTTCCACACTGCGAGTCAGGTCAGATTCGCAGTGGGGGTTTGCGCGAATGAGGGCATCGCGGCGCGCCTCGATGCCCAGGCTTTGCAGAAACTCCCGTTGCGAGACGGGGCCAGAGGTGCCGAGGCCGCAGGTTTTGGCTAAGGAAATCAGGGCAGCGAAGTCGACATGGGCGGTAAGGTCTGCTTCGCCAACATGGTCGAGTGGATGGGTCTTTTGATGGCGGAATAGCGCTTGGAAACTGTCACCCGCTTGGCCACTCACATCGCCATAGTCGATGATCAGGGCGCGGCCACAGCCCGTGCGCAGGCGCTGGGCTAAGATTTCAACAAGGGTGGGCAGGCCCGGGGCGTGCTCGCGAACGGCACCCACGCCGTCATTTGGCATGGCACAAGCGGGCGCTTCGGCCAAAGCTGGTCCAAGGCCAAAGGTTAGTCTCCCTTCGGCGTCCACACCGACCAGCTTCTCATGCCAGCCTTGTTCGCCCCGCACAAATTGCCGGACCGGCAGGCAGTCCAGAAATTCATTGGCGACGATGAAGCCGTCGCCCTGAGGCACGGCGTCGAGATTGTCATGCCAGCGAGCAGGAATGGCACCGAGCGCGGCACGCTGCGCGTCTCGCAAGGGCGGGTTGGTTTCTACCAGATGCAGCTCAACACCATCCATGAAGCCCGGCACCTTGCGGCAGACGCGCAGCATGTCCGCCATCAGCGTACCGCGACCGGGTCCGAGTTCAATCAGGTGGAAGGGGGCGGGGCTGCCAAGGTCGAGCCAGCTTTGCGCGACCCACAGACCGATCAGTTCGCCGAAAATCTGGCTGATTTCCGGGCTGGTGGTAAAATCCCCACGTGCGCCCAAGGGCAGGCGCGTGGCATAATAGCCCGCTTGGGGGTCATAGAGGGCGTGCGCCATGAAGGCATCGATGCTGATCGGACCACAAGCTTCAATCATCTTGGCCAAGCGGGTTTCAAGCCCGGTTGGGTGTGGCCGCTCTGGCGGGGTCACAGCCTTCAGCCTACCTGTTCGGACTTGGCTTTACCGGCGCGCACGCTGGCCCAAAGGAAGAGGGCGACACCAAACGCGACCATGGGCAGGGAATAGAATTCACCGTGGGTGAAGCCCAAGATCAGCGATGCATCGGGCTCGCGGAACTGCTCACCAATCAGGCGCGCGATGCCATAGCCCGCGACAAATAGCCCTGCGGCTTGGCCCGGACGCTTCAAGATGCCAAAGCGTCTAACCGCCACTTGCAGCACGATAAACAACAAAACGCCTTCCAGAGCGGCTTGATAAAGCTGGCTGGGGTGACGAGTCAGGCCTTCAGGATCGGTGCGGAAGATAAAGCCCCAAGACACATCCGTGGCGCGACCATAAAGCTCTTGATTGATGAAATTCGCCATCCGACCGAAGAACAAGCCAATCGGTGATACGACAGCGACCGAATCGCCCAAGGAAAGCAGGGACTTCTTCCGACCGAGTGCGGTGCCAATAACGGCCAAACAGACGCCGAGGAAGCCGCCATGGAAGCTCATGCCGCCTTCCCACACCCGTAAGACCGACATCGGGTCTGCCAGCATTTCGGGGCGATAGAGCAAAACATAACCAATACGACCGCCAAATAGCACGCCCAATGTCGCATAGAACAAAAAGTCGTCGATATCTTCCTCATCCAAAGGCGACTTGAGGCCCCACAGCGCAGGCTTCTTCACCATCCCCACCATCAAGCGCCAGCCAAGGATCAGACCCGCCACATAGGCGAGCGCATACCAACGCAAGCCAAAGGGACCGAGTGCGAACCCAAAAAGGTCAAACCCGGGCAGTTGAAACACAAAGGGGGAGATGTCGGGAAATGGAATGGACATATCGATCATAGCAAGCCTTTAGCAAAGGAAAGGGGGCATATGCAAAGGCTCTCACAATCGCAGCCAGGCACAAAAACAGCAGCAAGCTAAAAGGCCTTGGAAAACGCTAAGAGAAACTTCACTGTGACGGCAAAGGCGATCTTAAACACCTTCTGTTAGGAGAACAGGTCTCGCGCAGGTGATGTAAGTTTGTCATAGCGCAACGGGAATAGACCCGCTAGAAGGTCCTTATGCAAACACGTAATCCTTTCCTCGACGAATTTTCAAAATTGGCAACCAGTGCGGCAGGGGTCGCCCAAGGTGTGGGTGAAGAGGCCCGTGCCTTCTGGCGCTCGCAAATGGAGCGCATGGTTGTGGACATGGATCTGGTGCGTCGCGACGAATTTGACGCCGTGAAAGATCTCGCCGCTGCGGCCCGTGCAGAGGCTGACAGTCTGAAAGCGCGCCTTGAAGCGTTAGAAGCTTCGATCGGAACGCCTGCGAAAGCAGCAACCAAATCGGCTTCGACAAAAAAATCGGCCAAAAGCAGCTAAAAGCTTTGGCGCACCGCTTGCAGCGCGCGCCATTCCCGCCAACCATGCCCAATAGCGGTGCGCGATTCGCGTGCCGTTTGTAAGCGAACCACCGTGGAGGTTATTATGGACCGCCAATTTACGCTTCGAGACGAAGATTTTTTCGAAGATGCGGACACCCTAGATACGGTTGAAGCCGTTCTGGCCGCAGATTCGAAAGCCTATGAGCGTTTGGACGAAGAAATCCACTTCGCCGCCTCCATGACCTATTGTGATCTGCATGGGATTTTTATTGCTCGAGAAGATGCACCTTCTTTGGCACTCAGCCTGATTTTTGATCTAAAGGCGCCCCGCATGCGTCGGGGTGATATTGCCTCCTTGCTGGCTTTGTTAAATGAAGCACTTTGGTTGGGCCATTTTGAGCTTTCTTCCGATGACAATGCCTTGTCGTGGCGGGCTGTGGTGCCTTTGATCGGCCGCGACACGCCAGAGCCTGCCGAAGTGGCGGCGATATTGGCTGCTGGCGTGGAAGCCTGCGAGCGGTTTTACCCTGCGTTTAACTTCTTGCTTTGGGCAGGCAAAACACCTGAAGAGGCCGCCCAAGCAGCTTTGTTTGAGACTGCCGGAGAGGCGTGAGTTTTATGAAAAAGCGAATTGCGCTTGTCGGCGGTGGCCGGATGGGCGGAGCCATGTTGCGCGGATGGGCCCCGATGGCCGATACGTTTGATCTGGTCGTATTTGAACCCTATCCATCGGCAGAAGTGTCTGAAATCGTCGCGACGCAAAACTGGGTATTGAACCCAGACCCAGCTGAAAGCTCGGCGTTCGACTGCGTTGTCGTGGGCATTAAGCCGCAATTGTTTCCAAGCGTGGGTGAGCAGACCATCAGGCATTTGGTGTCTGACCATACGCTGGTGCTGTCGATCATGGCGGGCATTGGTACGTCGAAGATTGCTGAAATTCTTTCAGCCAGCCAAGTCATCCGCGCTATGCCAAACACGCCGGGTCAAATCGGCAAGGGTGTTACGGCCTATTGGAATAGCCCCACGGTGCCCTCAGAAGCCGAAGCCTTGGCTGTTTCACTGTTGCGCCCACTCGGCACGGTCGAAAAGCTGCAAAGCGAGAAGCAGATGGATGCAGTGACAGCCGTGTCTGGCTCTGGCCCCGCCTATGTCTTCCTGTTGGCCGAGGCCATGGCCGCCGCTGGCGAAGGCGAAGGCTTAGAACGAGGCTTGGCAGAGCGCTTGGCTTGGCAAACGGTGATTGGGTCGGCTGCGCTGATGGAAGAAACCGGGCAGAACCCACAAGATTTGCGCCGTGCCGTGACAAGCCCTGAAGGCACAACGGCTGCTGCAACCGACGCTTTGACGGCGGGTGGCGGGATTGTCACTTTGGTGCGTCGCGCGGTTGAAGCCGCCATCCACCGCTCGCGTCAATTGGGTAAGTAGCCGAGGGGGCCTTCGGGCCCTATATTACGCCCATGACCCACCGCGACCCTTCCTTGCATGCACCGCTTTTTCAGGCTTTGGGCGAAGCTGCACTGGCCTTAAGCGCCGAAAAACCTTGGACCGAAGTCAGCTTGGTCAGCCTGTGCCAAACAGCGGGGCAGAGCTTGGCTGCCTGTGCAGAAGCCGGGGTCACGCGCCTTACAGTGGCCGAATATCTCGACCAGACGCTGGATCGTGCGATGCTAGAGGCTGTGTCGGACTTAGATGCAGATGCCCCCAGCCGCGACCAATTGTTTGACGTTGTGATGGCGCGATTTGATGCGATGGCTGACAATCGTGCGGCTTGGGTCTCCATCCTGGAAGCCGATCAAGACGAGCCCGCCGCAGCCCTTGCCCGTGCCGCCCGCCGGATACGCACTGCCGCCTGGGCCTTAGAAGCAGTGGGCATCTCCACCACAAGCCTCAAATCGACCGCCCGCGTCATGGGTCTTGCCCGCCGCTTGCGCAAAGTCGAAGCGCTTTGGCTAAAGGATGATGCTGACTTGTCAAAGACGATGGCAGGCCTCGACCAGAGCTTGCGCGAGAGTGAGGATTGGTTGGCGCGCGGCGAGAAATTCGCTGACTTTCTCAAGTCCAGTCTGCAATCAGGTGCCACGCGCCGAGCCCGTGCTAAAGCGGCAGACGCACACTCACCCGAAGACCCCCCAGCGTAGAGCGCGACAGCACTAAATTGCCGCCGTGCGAGCGGGCTGCATCATAGGCCAGCGCCAAGCCCAGTCCCACGCCTTTCCGGTTCTGATTACGGGCGGGGTCGAGCCTTGAGAAGGGTTTAAGCGCCTCTTCATAGCTTTCAGGCGCAATCCCAGGGCCATCATCATCGACATAGATATAGATCGCATCTTCGCTTTGCGAGGAGCTGAGCGCGACCGTCTGGCCAAAGGACAAGGCATTTTCAACAAGGTTCGAGAGGCAGCGCTTGAGGGCAATCGGGCGGCCAGACGTCGGCAGGCTGTCGGCAAGACCAGACCCATCGATGTCGCGGCCTGCACGGGCGACATCTTGAATGATGGCGCGCGCAATTTCGGCCAAATCCAACACTTCACGCTCTTCCGACCACTGGCCTTGAGCAAAGGCCAAATATTCTTCCAGCATGCCCTCCATCTCGACTATGTCCTTGCGGGCTTCGTCAATGTCGCTAGACGGCGGCATCATCGCCAACTGAAGCTTCAGACGCGTCAGAGGGGTCCGCAAGTCATGACTGACCCCAGCCAGCAGATTGGTGCGTTGCTCAATGTGGCGCTGGATACGACCGCGCATCTGGAGGAAGGCCAAGGTGGCGCGACGCACTTCGGCGGAGCCAGCCGGCTTTAAGCTGACATTTTCGCCCCGCCCAAACCGCTCTGCTGCATCAGCGAGCCGCTCCATCGGGCGAACCTGATTGCGAATGAAGAGGACGGAGACCGTCGCCAACAGGATGGTCGCCCCTGCCAGCCACAAGATGAAGATGCCGCCCGTGGACGCAAAAACCCGGTCGCGATAGGCCAGAAAACGCAAGACCCCGCCAGGCACTTCTACTCGGATGTCGACATAGTCTGGATAGCGCGTGGTATCGAACCAGAATTTCTGCCGCAAGGATCCGGACAAAGCGCGGCGCAACGTGCGGTCAAAGGCCGGAATCACGGCCAGGCGGTCCCGCTCTGGTAATTTGGCTTGCTTTTGAAGGGCTACCGACAGGCGCAAGTCTGCGCGCGCATAATTTGTGATGGATGCGAGATTTTCTGGCGTTGGATTGTCGGCATAAAGCTGCGTGACAAGCGCCACATCGCCAGCGGCCCCTTCACTTAAGCGACGGCTGACTTGTTCCCAATGCAAGTCAAAGAACAAATAGGTCACGACCATTTGCATGATCGCCACGGGTAAGACGATGATGAGGAGCGAGCGGGCGAAGAGCCCGCGTGGGATCAGCGCCTTTAGGTCCATCGCAGAAGGCCTTGAAGCGAAACAATCCTACGCATCATGCATCAACCGATAGCCAAGACCGCGCACGGTTTGCAGATAATGCGGCTCAGCCGGATCATCTTCCAATTTGCGCCGCAGACGGGTGACTTGCACATCGATGGAGCGCTCCACGGTGACGCCAGCTTTGCGGGCCAATTCCTCCCGCGTAATGGTAGCACCAGGCCGGGCCGCCAGTGCGGCCAACAGGTCCTTTTCTGCGTCGGTCAAACGCACCAAGACCCCATCGCGTCGAAGTTCGGCTTTGGAGGTGTTCCAAGTGGCAGAGCCCAACAAGAGCAGGTCGGCCGCAGGCGCTGGGCGGGCACGTTTGAGAATCGCGGCCACGCGCAAGGCCAATTCTTCGGGTTCAAACGGCTTGCCGAGATAATCATCAGCGCCGGCTGTCAGGCCCTCAATCCGGTGGCTAGGGTCGCCCAAAGCGGTCAAGAGGATGATTGGCGTATCGCGCTCGCCGCGAACAGATCGCGTGAGCGAGACGCCGTCTTCGCCCGGCATCATGACGTCTAAAATGACGAGATCGAACATCAACGCATCCATCAGCTTGCGTGCGCTGGCGGCATCGGAAGCTTCCGTCACCGAATAGCCAAGGCCACTGAGATAGCGCTTCAATAGGCTGCGGATGCGATCATCATCATCGACGACGAGAAGATGGGCAGGATGTTCGGCGTGGGCGCGGGGGGCCATCAGGGGGCTCTATTCGGTTTGGGGGAAGAGGTCACGCTGGCTGGCGCGTTAGCGGTCTGCGTGGCAGTCGATTCTGTCAGCGTCGAGAGGACTTTATCGCACCCCGCCACGGCTTCACTGCCGGCAAGGCGGTAAGCGGCAGCGAGGCGCGTACGCATGGCCAGAGCCAATTCGGTTGCGACTGCGGCCCCTTGCGCGGTGAGATGGACAATCTTGCGCCGCGCATCGCGCGAATCCTCTGTGCGGTTAAGCCAAGCGCGCCCCTCCAGTCCGTCCAGCGTCTTCAGCATCGCTTGTTTGCTTAAGCCCAGTTCGGCCGCAAGTTTCAGCACGGGCAGGGGGTGACCCAATAATTCGCACAGGCAACGCGCTTCGGCCCAAGAAAGATCATGCTGTTGCCGCTGTGCTTCGGTAGCGGCCTTCAACAAATCACCTGCCTTGAAAATCAAGGAAACGCCAAGGTCGAGCTCATCCTCACGCAAATAAAGACGCGGCCCGCCGGCGGCGGCGCTGCTTGATCTGGCAAAAGCATTCGGTAAGGTGTTGACAGTCATGGCTGGTCCGAGAGATTGCGTCTCATCGCATTTGGGTTCAAGCCCACCGACTGTGAAGCTTTGACAACCCTATACACTGAACTAGGCACAAGACACATGACTTTCATTCCTTATGACGATCGCGACGGCTGGATCTGGATGGACGGCGAATTTAAGCCTTGGCGCGAGGCGAAAGTACATGTTCTAACCCATGGTCTGCACTATGGCTCGTCGATCTTTGAGGGCGAGCGCGCCTATGACGGCCAAATCTTTGAAAGCCTGCGCCATACGGAGCGCTTGTTCCGCTCGGCGGAGATTTTAGGCATGAAGCCAGCCTTCACCGTCGCAGACATTGAGGCCGCGAAAGCGGAAGCCATGGCACGTAATGGCTTTGAGAATTGCTACATCCGCCCGGTCATGTGGCGCGGCAGTGAGATGATGGGTGTGTCGGCACAACAAAGCACCATCCGCGCCGCTGTCGCTGTTTGGGAATGGGGCAATTATTTTGCTGACAAGATGAGCGGTATCCGCGTCACCCATGCGAAATGGCGTCGGCCTGATCCAAAGACGGCACCCTGCGAAGCCAAGGCAGCAGGTCTTTATATGATCTGTACCGATTCCAAACATGCCGCAGAAGCGGAAGGCTATGCTGACGCCTTGATGCTCGATTGGCGCGGCCATGTGGCCGAGGCAACCGGTGCCAATATCTTCTTTATTCAGGACGGAGCCATCCATACTCCTGTGCCAGATTGCTTCCTCAATGGCATCACGCGGCAGACGGTGATCCGTCTTGCGCGGGAAAAAGGCTATGAAGTGGTTGAACGCACCATCATGCCAGAAGAATTAGGCAATTTCTCGGAATGCTTCATCACAGGCACAGCCGCCGAAGTGACGCCGGTCAAAGAGATCGCAGGCATTTACTACCAACCAGGTCGCGTGTGTGAGGACATGGTCACCACCTATGACGCTCTGGTGCGCGGCAAACTCTCATAGGAGACGTCATGAAAAAAGGTTTCTTGGCCCCAGCTTTGGGGATCGCGGCACTTGTGTTGGTTGGGGCTGGCGCATTTGCCTACAATGGCTTGGACAAAGAAACCAAAGGGGCGCTGGCGCATTTGCCGACCAATCGGGACGTGTTGTTCTGGTCTATCCCGCAACGTGATGCCGCTTTTCGTGCGATGGACCGGCTGGAATTCTTGGCTAAAAGCCATGTGGTCGAGGCTGGCCCCAAGGCCTCTGATCTTCCGGTTGGTACACCCTTAGCGATCCCAAATATCGACGCTTATATGCAGGGCCAGCGCTCTTCTGGTATCGTCATCCTCCAAGACGGCAAAGTCCGGTTTGAGAAATATGGCTTAGGTTTTGATGCCGCGGGGCGCTGGACAAGTTTCTCTGTGGCCAAATCCTACACCTCCACCTTGGTGGGGGCTGCCATTCAAGACGGCTATATCAAGAGCCTGTCTGATAAGGTTTCAACCTATATTCCAGGCCTTAAAGGCTCGGCCTATGATGATGTCACGGTGGAGCAATTGCTCACCATGTCTTCAGGCGTGTCGTGGAATGAGGATTATGAAGACCCAAATTCGGACGTGGCAAAATTCAATAATGCCAAGGCTGACGCAGGCTTAGATGCCACCACCAGCTATATGCGCAAGCTCCCCCGCGCCCATGCACCGGGTACTTTTTGGAACTATAATACGGGCGAGACGAATCTGGTCGGCATTCTGGTGAGTTCTGCCACCAAGAAGCCGCTTGCCACCTATTTGTCCGAGAAGCTCTGGAAGCCATTTGGCATGGAGCAGCAGGCAACATGGATTCTCAATAGCACGGGTCAAGAAATCGCGGGCTGTTGCTTGCAAATGGCCACGCGTGACTATGCGCGTATGGGGCTATTTGTGCTGGCAGGCGGTAAGATTGGCGACACCCAAGTTGTCCCCGCCGATTGGTTTGCCAAAGCGACCACCAAGAAGATGTATTATGGCGAGCCGGGGCGTGGCTATGGCTATCAATGGTGGACCTATGACGATGGCAGCGTCGCGGCGCAGGGCATTTTCGGGCAAGGCATTTTTATCGATCCCAAGCGCAAACTTGTGATTGCTTCTAACGCCAATTGGACACGTGCGACCGATGGGCCAGAAGGCGCAGCCCGTGACGTCTTCTACAAGCAAGTTCAAGATTTGATCGATGCAGAGGCTGCCGCAAAAGCGCCAGTCGCGGCTACCAAGTCAGCAAACTAGGGCCACCTTGGGCTTCTGCTAAACGGCGTTGGGTGCTGGCTGTCGTGCCGGGCGGCAAATCGGTGATCGAGAAAAAGCCGTGCTCGGCGATTTCATGGGCACGGTCGGTTGTCTCAATCGTCCAAGCATTGGCGCGATACAAGAGGACATGGTCGCCTTTGAAATAGGCAAAATTGGTGTGAATGGACATCAGGCGCAGGTCTTCTGGTCGAATAATCAGACCTGCCTCTTCGCGTGCTTCTTTGATGGCCGCATCCAACGCATGCTCCCCCCGTTCTACCCCGCCACCGGGCAGATGCCAGCCGGGCAAATAGGTGTGGCGCACCAAGCAGACGCGGCCTTGGTCATCAATGGCAAGGATTCGCACGCCAAGGGTTGCCCCACGGCTCAGGCGAAACCACGTATGCATCACAACTTTGCGCAAAAACTTTAGCATGCGGTCTTGTATAGGGTGACTTGGCGTCGCGCGCCAATGCCGCTAGAGAGACACGCAACGATATAAGGAGTTTCCACGATGTATGCCATTCTTGCTCTCGTTTTGGCCGTTGGTGCGATGGGTTTATTGAACCTGATTGAATTCAAGCGCCTCGACTAATCTCGTTTCGACGTCCGATTCACCCATTTTGCGCCGTGGGTTCTTCGGCTGCAGCGGCTGCGATGGGAGCTAAAGCTTCGTACAGTTCTGGGATGGAGATCGGCTTATTCAAAAAGCCGGTCATACCCGCCGCGAAGGCGGCTTCACGTGTTTCTGGACGCGCATCCGCTGTCAATGCAATGATTGGCATAGCGGGAAAATCCACAACTTGCATATCGGCTTCCAAGGCCCGAATGTGGCGCGTCGTCTGATAGCCATCCATATTGGGCATGTGTAAGTCCATCAAAATGGCGTCGAAGCGGGCCTTCTGGATCGTCTCCAGACACATGACACCGTCGGCTACAATCACACAGGAATGGCCTAATTGTTCGAGGATCACCGCGATGATCCGTTGATTAATCAGATTATCTTCTACCACGAGAATACATAAAGTGCGCATGGAACCGAGTGCGCCAATTGGCTCATCCAGATTACTCGCAACCCGCTCTAACGGCAGATAAAATTGTATCGCGCCATTGCGTGTGCCGCGCGTTGCAATCGTAACATCGCCGCCCATCGCCCGAGCAAGCTTACGGGCCAGTGGCAAGTCAATCCCGTTGCTTTGTGTGATGGGATTGTCAGGCGTCTGAATGCTGGAAAATGGCTCAAACAAGCTGCGGGCTTCGTGGCTAGAATATGGGGCTCCAACATCCTGCAGGATCACCAAGGTGCCATGGCCATTCTCGCCCGCACTGAGGCGCATCTTCATAATACCCGGTCCACTACGCTCAATCGCATGGCGCAACATGGCTTGCAGTGTTCGTAAGAAAAGTTTTTCATCACCTAGGAAATTCGCCTGTGCGGCGGGGTCAATGTCCAGTTGAAGGTCTATCCCGCGCGCCAGGGTTCGCGCTTGCATGGCGTCACACGCTGTCAAACAGGTCTTTGCGAGGGGGAAGGCGTTCGTTCGGATGTCCATTGTGCCGGAATCAATGCCGGAAAGGTCCAGCGCCGAGTCGACCAGCGACAATAATTGCTCACCAGCCAACTCCGACGCTTCCACCAAATCTGTCAATTCGGGCCGGTTTGACTGCTCTTTCAGGATGCGGGGCAAAGCCATGAGCGCATGAATGGGGGTACGAAACTCATGACTGAGACCCGAGACAAAGCGGTTCTTGGCCTCAAGACCCGCTAGGGCGGTCTTGCGCGCCTCAATCAATTCGCGCTCTTTTTGCTTCTGATCGCTGATATCGACGACGGTACCGGCAAAGCGCAGAACAAGGCCGTCGCGGTCATGAATGCTGGTTCCACTGACCGAAACCCAGCGCACTTCGCCAGTTGGCCGCATGATTCGAAATTGCGCCTGATAGGGGATGCGTTCGCCAAAGGCCTTTGCACAGGCGGCGCGCACCAACGGCCGGTCTTCCGGATAAATCAAATCTTCAAACACGGACAAATAAGTCCGTGCATCTGTTTCAGGTAGCCCCAAAATCTCGCGACAAGATGACGAGAAGAAATGTGAGCCGGCTTCGCGGTCGTGATCCCAAACGCCAATCTTTGCATGACGCATCGCAAGCGCATAACGCTCTACAATGGTTCGTGAATCGGCCATATCGTCAGCGGCGTGAAGCGGGCTATTGAACGTGATTTGCACCGCTTGCTGGCCGCGAAAGTTGATTGATCGCTCCGTCACATCCGCAAAAAACAAATCACCATCGACAGTCGAAAAATAAGAAAAGCGGCGCTCTGGGTCCTTTTGCGGCCGCACAAACGTGCCCATCAGCCCCGTCACAGCGCGATAATCAGTCAGGTCGCGGGCAGAGCCAAAGCCAAAAGCCGCAGCGGCAGCTCGATTGGCATACAAAATTTCGTCGCGACAGCGAACAAGAATACCCTGAGGGAGGTTGCTTAAGATATCATCAAGGGTTCGCAAGTAATCCATGGAAGCAACCAAATTAGGTAATCAAATTTAAGATAATAATTTACTATTTATAATCCTTAAATGTTTATCAGAAGATAATAAAGTCCATCTTGCAGCGGCCAACTGCGCCGCGGACTTTCCACAGCCTCGAAGGGCTGGCCCTTCAAGCCTCTGTGCCCTAGTTTAAGCGCCATGACGATGAACCCTAAAACCGTATTGGTGACCGGCGCTGGCCAACGTCTTGGCCTTGCCATCGCTCAAAAGCTGGCAAAGGCGGGCCACACTGTCATCCTTCACGCCAGCAATTCGATCGCCCAAGCCGAGGCTGCTGCCGAAAGCCTGCGGGCAGAGGGGGCGAAAGCCTATGCGGTGCAGGCAGACTTGCTGGTCGAAGCCGATGTCGCCAGCCTAATCACGCGGGCCAGCAGCCTAGCGGGCGCGCCCATCACGGGTCTCGTCAATAATGCCTCTATCTTTGAAGGCGATGAAGCCTCAGACTTCACGCGTGCCAGCTGGGATCGCCATTTTGACGTGCATGTGCGGGTGCCGTGCGAATTGGCCCGCAATCTGGCTGCGGCTTTGCCAGCGGGGCAGAGCGGCTCCATCGTTAATTTGATTGACCAGCGCATCTTCAAGCTCACGCCGCAATTCTTCACTTACACGCTATCGAAAGCTGCTTTGGCCACAGCAACTCACACATTGGCGCAAGCCCTGGCACCGCACGTCCGCGTTAATGGCGTCGCACCGGGGCCGACCGCGCGCAACATTCGCCAGTCTGAGGAAGATTTTCAAAAACAAGTTGATGCCACTTTGTTGGGCACGGGCAGCCCGGTCGACGATGTGGTAGAAGCGGTTTGTTTTCTGCTAAATGCCGAAGCCGTTACAGGCCAAATCATGGCCGTCGATGGCGGTCAAAGCTTGATTTGGCGCACAGCTGATGTGGATGGGATCAACGAATGAAATCTTCCGGCCCCTCTGAATTGGGCGTTGTGATGCGACAAGGCGGCATGATCCGCCGCCCGGCAAAGCCACCCGCCAAACCGTTTTCTGACCAAGCCAAGAGCGAAGAGGCTGTGTCGACCCGCGCCGTCTCGACCAAGATTTTCGTCAAAGGACTGATGGTTGAGGCCGAATGCGGCGTCTATGCGCATGAAAAGGGACGGCGGCGTCCTTTGGTGGTCGATCTGGAAGTGCAAGTCGGTACATCAGTCCGGGCAGGCAGTGATGAGCTGGCCGAGACGGTCGATTATGACAGCTTGGTTTCCCATGTCCGGACCGTGGCCGCAGGCGAGCATTTGCATCTGATTGAAACCTTTGCCGAAAAGGTTTGCGAAGCCGTCCTCACCGATGCGCGGATATTGAGTGTCCGGCTCCGCGTTGAAAAGCCCGGCGCAGTTCCCGGCGCTGCTTGCTCGGGCGTAGAGCTTGAGCGGACACGCTAGGCGATGTCTGGCGCGCCTCCCTCACAAGCGGTGGCGTCGATGACAGGGTTGGCGATCGGTGTCGACGAGGCCCGCGCCATTCCATGGCCCAACGCACATTCTCATAAGCATAGTCGTGGGAGGCTTGCCGTCATTTGCGGTGGTAGGCTGCAAACCGGTGCAGCGCGCCTAGCTGCGGCTGCTGGTCACCGCATGGGGGCAGGGTGGGTCAGCCTGATTGCAGGTCCTGAGGCCACCCAGATTCTCGCTTGTCATGAGACCGAGCGATTGATCGTGGAACGTGAGCCCGTTCAAAGCCTCTCCAGCCTGTGTGTGGGCTTTGACGCGGCAGTCTTGGGCCCGGCCTTCGGGCTGACTGATGTCCAAGCCGCCGATGTTCTGGACATGGTGCAGGGCTTTCCCAAACCCTTGGTGTTGGATGCCGATGCCTTGAGCTTGATTGCGCAAAGTGGTCGCGAGGGCGGGCTATGGCAGGCCGTGCAAGCGCGCAGCGCCCCAACCATCCTGACGCCTCACAGCGGTGAATTCACGCGTCTTGCTGGTGAATTTGAGTCTGACAAGAAGGGCGAAGCAACTTTGAAGCTTGCCCAAGCCTTAGGCGCGATCTTGGTGCATAAGGGGGCCGAGACTTGGGTTGCAGCCCCCGATGGTCGCTTAGCCGCGTCAGACTTGGCGACACCCTTTTGCGCCAGCGCAGGAACAGGCGATGTGCTGGCAGGCCTGATCGGTGGCCTGTTGGCGCAATCTATGCCCGCCTTTGAAGCCGCCTGCGCGGCGGTTTGGATCCATGCGACCGCGGCCAATCGGGTTGGCCCCGGCCTAATTGCCAGTGATTTGATTGCTGCCTTGCCCGCCGTGTTGAACGACCTTGCGCCAGAGGGTTTGAAGGCGCGGTAGCTTTAAAGCCCCTCTCCCAAAGGGAGAGGGGAGAGCGACTGCGGTTAGAGTGCAAGTGACGGATCAGTAGCGACGAACACCATGTGAAATTCGGTTCAAGTGTGGTTTTGCTTGACCGCTGGGCCCTAAAGCGATTGCATACATCCTACTTTCAAACATTTTGAGGAAGTGTAGGCGATGGAGAATTGGGAGAAAATATTATATGGCGTGCTTATCCCTGCAAGCGCTCTGTACGCTTGTTTGGCTAGCACCAATGTTGTTTCATTTGGATTGCCTGAATGGTTGGCTCTTGTACTTTATCTTATTCCGATAGCTGCTGGTGCAGTTTGCTACTTATTTTGCCTACAAGTTATTGGCCATTATTTCTATCCAGGGGCAAAAGTGAATGTAAGTCATTGTGTTGAGGTCATTAAATTTGTGTTTTTTCCGGGTACAATAGTTTTAAATACCTGTCTGGTCTATTTTGTAGTCAAAATTCTATTGGGCTACAGCGATGAAACAGATGACTTCGCGCTCGGACTGCTAAGAAATATTTGGATATTCCAGATTAGCTTTCTTTCGATATTCGCCCTCGTCAGATTGAAATTTCGAATTGGCCCATTCTCTGATTAGCGCAGCGCTTCAAATGTTGGGGCGGTACAAGTGAGTCGTTCCACGAACAGCGCAAAGATACTGTCGATCGTTTTTTCGCTTGGTAGGCCTTTGCCGGAGGCTCCGCATACGTAAAGCCCGTGTTTGAGTGCGCGCGACATCTGGGTGAAACAGGTTCTCACCCTATGGGGTCCAGATGGAAAAGTATCCGATCGCTGTCATCCCGGACGGCGTCAGTCGATCCGGGACCTCCTGCCGCAAAGTCCTTTGGGGTCCCCGCGCTCCACTTTCACTGCGGCGGGTATGACAGCGTGCCAAAGGCCCCCTCAATCCGCCAATCGCCCTTCCTTAAGCGCCTTGGCCGTGAATTTAAACAGCAGCTCGCTCGACGCCTCGGGCACTTGGCTTTCCAGTTTTGGGCAGGCGAGTTGGTGCAGGACGTGGCTGATGATGGCGAGACGGGCGTGCTTTTTGGAGTCGGCACGGACGCAATACCAAGGGGTGCGCGCGGTATGGGTGGCTTTGAGCATTTCGTCGCGCGCAGCGGTATAATCATCCCACTTTTCCTGCGCGACGGCATCGAGCGGGCTGATCTTGAGACGGGCGAGCGGATCGGTGCGGCGTTCTTCTAGGCGTCGAGCTTGTTCTTCGCGGCTGATATCCAGCCAGAGCTTGATGATATGGGTGCCCGATTCACTCAACATGGTTTCAAAGGGCACCACATCGCGCAAGAAATCGGCGTGCTCTTCGGGCGTACAAAAGCCCATGACAGGCTCAACCCCACCGCGATTATACCAAGAGCGGTTGAAGATCACGACTTCGCCGGCGGCTGGCAAATGGGCAGCATAGCGCTGAAAATGCCATTGGGTTCTTTCGCGGTCTGACGGTTTAGGAAGTGCCACAACACGGGTGGAGCGCGCACTCATATGCTCAATCATACGTTTGATCGTGCCATCCTTGCCCGCCGCATCGCGGCCTTCAAAGATGATCAACACTTTTGCGCCTGTCTCCATCAACCATTGCTGGGTGGTGACGAGCGCGACTTGCAGAGGCTCTAGCCGCTCGAGGAATTCGGCATCCGACATTTTGGACTTGGCAGTATCGCTTGCAGCTTTTGTGGACTTCTTGTCGTTGGCCATCTTGCTTCCTCCGGCATAAGCTTGAAGTGTGCGCACCACATTTCGCCCCGCGCAAGGGGGCTAGCCAAATGAGTGAATGATGAAGCCCAGCCAACGCCTCTATGTCGCCGCCGACCTTGGTCATAATCAGTCGGTCGCTTTGGATGCAGGCCAAGCCCATTATCTGGCCCATGTCCTGCGATTGCCCGCGGGCGCAGCCATCTTGTTGTTCAATGGCCGCGATGGCGAATGGTTGGCCCATTTAAGCCAAATTGGCAAAAAGGGCGCGGAAGCCCTCTGCGCCGAACAGACCCGCACCCAAACCCCGGTCTGCGATCTCGACCTGTTGTTTGCGCCGGTCAAAGGCGACCGCACCGATACGATTGTTGAGAAGGCGACAGAGCTTGGCGTCGCGCGCATCCGCCCCGTGCTGACCGAGCGCACCATCGTGCGCAAACTCAATCTCGACCGCCTGCGCAGCAGGGCAGCGGAGGCGTCTGAGCAATGCGGTACTTTGTTTGTGCCAGAGCTGTTCGACGCAGTCGCACTTATGAGCTTGCTCGATCCCAAGGCTGAAAAGCGTGTCATCCTGTTTGCCGATGAAGCCGGCGACGCCATGCCGGTGGCCGAGGCCTTAGCCGATAAGCCCGCCCGCGTCGCACTCCTGACAGGTCCTGAGGGCGGCTTTACGCCAGCCGAGCGGGAGAAATTGCGCGCCAGCCCTCTCGTTCGCGCTGTCAATTTGGGGCCACGCATTCTGCGCGCCGACACGGCCACTTTTGCGGGCCTCACCCTGATCCAAAGCGCCTGGGGCGATTGGGTTTAAGGGGCAAAGGAGGGGGGCGACATTGCGTCGCATTTTCGTTTTCAGCCCCCATCCCCATCTCTTGCTTGGACCTTGAGGCACTTATGCGCGACAGGTGCCCAAAAGTAGGAGATAGTCATGAGCACGGCGTCGGGTTATCCTTTTGAAACGGCTAATCCTTTGGAATATCATCAAGCCCCACAAGACCTCTCAGACCGGGTGGCTTTGGGCTTGACCCGCATGTTGCGCTTCTTTGCCGACCACTTCTTTGCCAAGCGCTATGGTCACCGGGCGGTGGTGCTGGAAACCGTGGCCGCTGTGCCTGGTATGGTGGCCGGGATGCTGGTGCATATGCGCAGCCTGCGCCGCATGGAAGACGATCATGGCTGGATTCAGACGTTGCTGGATGAGTCGCAAAACGAGCGCATGCATCTGATGACCTTTGTCGCCATCGCTAAACCAAACTGGCTGGAGCGCTTGTTGATCCTGCTGGCGCAAGGCGTGTTCTTCAACGCATTCTTTGTGCTCTATCTCTTCTTCCCTCGCACGGCCCACCGGATGGTTGGCTATTTCGAAGAAGAAGCGGTGATCAGCTATACCTCTTATCTGGCTGAGATTGATGCGGGTCGACTTGAAAATGTGCCAGCACCGGCCATCGCCATTGATTATTGGCAGCTAGCCCCCGATGCGCGACTGCGCGAGGTGGTGCTGGCGGTTCGGGCCGATGAAGCCAAGCACCGCGACGTCAACCATCAGTTTGCACACGCCTTGACAGCATAAAGGCGGCAAAATCCGATTGGCCTTCTTGCGCCTGTCATAAACGCGCCCTAACTCACAGCCACGTGACTGACGCGTCGTATGAGACTTTGTGATGGCTGATTCAGAAGATTTTTCCCGCCCCCTCGAGACGTTTGAGGATTTGTTGCCCTATTTCGATGCGGGGCCAAAGCCGAAATCGGATTGGAAAATCGGGACCGAGCACGAGAAGTTCGGCTTTTATAAAGACACCCACGCGCCTGTTCCTTACGCGGGCGACAATGGCGTGCGCGCGCTTCTCGACGGGATGAAGACCCTTTCGGGCTGGGATGGGATTTATGAAGGCGAGGATATCATTGGCCTGAAGCAGGGCATGGCCTCGATCACGCTGGAGCCCGGCGGTCAGTTTGAATTGTCGGGCGCGCCGCTGGAGCATTTGCACCAGACCTGCACCGAAGTTGGTGCCCATTTGGCCGACGTACGCACCGTTACCGATAAATTGGGCATTGGCTTTTTAGGGCTGGGTTTTAACCCGCTGCACAGCTTGGAAGAAATTCCGCTGATGCCCAAGGGCCGCTATAAGATCATGCGGGACTATATGCCCAAGGTCGGCCGTCTCGGTCGGCAAATGATGTTCCGCTCCTGTACCGTGCAGACCAATCTGGACTTTGGTTCAGAAGCCGACATGGTGAAGAAGTTTCGCGCTTCGCTGGCGTTGCAACCCATCGCCACCGCCTTGTTTGCCAATTCGCCTTTTGCCGAAGGTCGCACCAATGGCTTCTTGAGCTACCGCGCCCATGTGTGGAGCGATACCGACCCAGACCGCACCGGTATGCTGCCGTTTGTGTTTGAGCCGGGCATGAGCTTTGCCCGCTATGCAGAGTGGGCGCTGGATGTGCCGATGTATTTTGCCAAGCGCAATGGCGAATATCTCAATCTGGCTGGGCGTTCGTTCCGCGACTTCATGGCTGGCCGCTTGCCCGAATTGCCCGGCGAAAAGCCGACGATGAAGGATTGGGAAGACCATTTGACGACCTGCTTCCCAGAAGTGCGTTTAAAAACCTTCCTGGAGATGCGCGGCGCAGATGCGGGCCCTTGGTCGCGGCTATGCGCTTTGCCAGCTCTGTTTGTCGGCCTGCTCTATGATGATGCGGCGACAGAGGCTGCCCTCGAGCTCGTGAAGGACTGGACCGCAGAAGACCGCGAGAGTCTGCGCCGCACCGTGCCTTTCTTGGGTCTGAAATCGCCAATTCGCGGACGCAGTGCGCAAGATGTGGCGAAAGACGTGTTGACCATTGCTCGGCAAGGCTTGCGCGCTCGGGCTAAGCTGAATGCGTCGGGTGATGATGAAACGGGCTTCTTGAGCGAGCTGGACGAAATCGCGGCCAGCGGCATGACCCCGGCTCAACGCTTGCTAGAGCGCTATCATGGCGAATGGGGCGGCAATATCCACAAGGTCTATGAGACCCACGCCTATTAAGGTCTCAACGCCTAAAGCCGATAGCCCAGCCGCAGCGTGATCTTGTCGACATCAACCAAGGTGTTGATCGTGGTGCCGCGCGTATAGCGTGTCTCCAACGAGATATTGGACCCCGCTGAAGGGCGCAGGCCCGCGCCGACCGAAAAAATGCCGCCTGAAGCTTTGCGGCTGGTGATATCATAGCGGCCATTATAGCTGCTGGAGATGGTAATCACGCCAAAGCCGAAGTCCTGCTCGGCACTCAATCCCAAATTCATCCCGCCGCGAAAATAGGCGTCGAGTTCCGCGAGCTTTTGGCTGTCACCGGGATCTTGCACATCGGCATAATCGACCACAATCGAGAGGTTGCAGCGCATGGCCCAGCCCAAGGCGTCGCGGCGGGTACAAGGGCGGACGCGCGGGAAGTCGATCAGCGCATCGCCCACCCACACAGCGGCTTTGGCCGCATCATCGGTTTGAAACGCCATGGAACCAAAGCCAATGGCCCCGCCTGCCTGTTTGGGGTTGCGGAAGATAAAGCTATTGCCCAGCGTTAGATCATTGACCTCTTCGCGGCCAGATCGGGCGGCGCGGCGGTTATATTGCACAAAGGGTGTCCAGCGAAGCTCGGTGGCCTCGGATGGTTTGGCAAATAAGATCGGCTCAATGGCGAGCGCTAAGCTGGCGTTCAACAGGCGCGTATCGGCGGCCTTATCCTCTTCAAAGCCAAGGGTGGCAAAGCCGCGTTCGCGCGGCGGCTTGATAAAGTCATTCTTGCTGTCGGCAAGGATCAGACCGCGCCTGTGCGGCGCTGGTCCCTTTGCTGGCACGACGACAGCCGGGGTTGGCGGAGGCGGTGGTGAGGTGGCGATGCAGGCCAAGCTAATCCCATCAGTGTCGCCATTGAGGAAAGCAATCGCGCGTGCCCGTGCATCGGGTGCGGTTTGGCTAGCCAAAGTAAAGCGCGCCTCGCTTGGCGCAGGTGTCGACAACACAGCCATGGTCGCGGTTAACAACGCCGTCACGGCAGGGTCGGAACTATGTGCCGCAAATTGCCCTAAGCTGCGGGATTCAATCGCGCTTAACAGCTCACCATTCATGGTCAGCCCGGCTTGGCCAATCAATCGTTGGCGCAAATCAACACCGCTAAAACTTTGGCCAGCCGCTTCACAGGCCACTTTGTCATACAGACGCTCAAGCGTGGTGGGGGCAGGGGTTGCCGCTTGGGCCAAGGCAGGCACTAAGCACAAAGGAGCGGAAAGGCCCACTAGAAGGGGCAAGAGACGGCGGATCATGGCGGCGCTTTAGCCTGAAACGCTAAAGCCCGCCAAGTCTAGAACCGAAAAGCCTACAGTTTCGCCTTCAGTTGGGCAGATAATTAAGGCCACTTCACCACGGGTGGCATGGAAGACAGGATGCTCTCCACATTGCCGCCGGTCTTGAGGCCAAAGGTGGTGCCACGGTCATAGAGCAAATTATACTCCACATAGCGGCCACGTTGGATCAATTGCGCTTCACGCTCATCCTCGGTCCACGTTTCATTCATCCGGCCGCGAACGATCTCGGGATAGACCGACAAAAAGGCACGCCCGACGTCTTGGGTAAAGGCAAAATCCTTGTCCCAAGAACCCGTGTTGTGGTGGTCATAGAAAATGCCACCTATGCCGCGTGGCTCGTCGCGGTGGGGTAGGTAGAAATAGGTGTCGCACCAATCCTTGAACTTCGCATAAAAGGCGGGGTCGTGCGCATCACACGCCTGCTTCATGGCCGCGTGGAAGGTGAGGGTGTCGGGGAAATCGTCGGTCCGCTGATAGGCCATCAGAGGCGTTAAATCTGCGCCACCGCCAAACCAGCTTTCAGTTGTGGCCAACATGCGGGTGTTCATATGAACGGCTGGCACGCGCGGATTGGTCATATGCGCAATCAAGCTGATGCCGGAAGCCCAAAAGCGGGGGTCTTCAGAGGCACCTGGAATGGTTTTGGCATAATCTGCAGGGAAGGTGCCCATGACGGTGGAGACATGCACGCCGACCTTTTCAAACAAGCGGCCCTTCATGATTCCCATCACACCGCCGCCACCACCTGCTTCCTTGCGGTTCCAAGGCGTGCGGACAAACCGGCCGGGGCTGCCGGGATAAAGCGCAGGGTCTGCTTCGTCTTCGAGGGTTTCAAAGGCTTGCATGATCTGGTCTCGCAAGGATTCAAACCATGCTCTTGCCTGTGCTTTACGGTCGTCTTGCTCGCTCATACTGCCCTCGTTTTGTCGTTCTTGTACCGGGAAAGTGGTCCCGATTTCCTCCCTACAACGCTAATCCAGCGCCGCCCATCGGCCAGTTTGTCGCATGGCTTCGGTTAAGGCGATAGCTCCCGCTGTCACGACATTCAGGGATCGCAGTCCGTGTGCCATTGGAATGCGCACACAGGCGTGACAAGCAGCGATGACATCGGCTGGTGTCCCTTCTGTTTCACGCCCCAACATCAAAATATCGCTCGGTTCAAAGACGAAATCGGTCAAATGCGCGCTTCCCTCCGTCTCAATCAACACAATCCTGCTATTTCTCAGCTTAGTGGCTGCTGCAAATGCAGCAAAGCTATCATGGCGTCGCCAGTCACACTTGTCGCCATAATCGAGTGATGCGCGCTTTAAGGTCTTGTCTGATAAGGGAAAACCGCAAGGTTCGATGACATCTAGCCCTACGCCAAGGCACGCGGTAAGACGAATGGCCGCACCGAGATTTGGCGCGATATCTGGTTGAAAGAGAGCTAGGCGCACGTTATGCAATCTCATCTTTGGAGGGGGTGCCGCGAGATGCGGCGTTCCGTCGCACGTTCAAAAGGCACTATCGCCCTACTTTTAGCGGTAAACGACTTTTAGACGTGTGTGAATGCGGGAGTAGCAAGGTGTCAGCCACCAATCATGAAGTAGCCGGCGAGGCCGGAGAACCAACACGGCGTGACATGATTCATGTCGCGACTGGGGCCGTAGCAGCGGGCGGTGCCGCCATGCTGGCTTGGCCGCTCATCAATCAAATGAATCCAGCAGCCGATACGCGCGCTTTGGCATCGATTGAATTTGATGTGTCCAAAGTCGCGGAAGGTTCGCAGACCAAAATCATGTGGCGCGGCAAGCCAGTATTTGTCCGTCACCGGACCCCTGCAGAAATTGCGCAAGGCAAAAAGGACGATGGTGCGGATCTGAAAGATCCCCAAACGGACGAGCAGCGCACGATGCAATCCAATGAACAGCCCGGCAAGCCCGAGTATCTGATCATGGAAGCAAACTGCACCCATTTGGGTTGTATCCCTGTCGGCGTCGACGAGGCGGGCTACATTGGCGAATTTGGCGGTTGGTTCTGCCCTTGCCATGGCTCTCACTACGATACCGCTGGCCGCATTCGCTTAGGCCCAGCGCCGAAAAACCTCCATATTCCGCCGTACCTGTATACTGGCGGCACAGTCGTAAAGATTGGATGATACGAACATGAGTGGACCTTCAAGCTATGTGCCTAAGTCCGACCTCGAAAAGTGGTTGGATACACGGCTGCCGATCATGCGGTTTATGAATGACACGCTGGTCGATTTTCCAACCCCGAAGAACTTGAACTATTGGTACACGTTCGGCGGCATTTTGGCGGTCTGCTTGGCCAGCCAAATCATCACCGGGATCATCCTGGCGATGCATTATGTGCCGCATGTCGACATGGCCTTTAACTCGGTTGAACGCATCATGCGTGACGTCAACTACGGTTGGTTGATCCGCTTCATGCACTCCAACGGGGCCAGCATGTTCTTCTTGGCCGTCTATATCCACATCTTCCGTGGCCTCTATTACGGCTCGTACAAGGCACCACGCGAAATCCTTTGGGGTTTGGGCGTGATCATCTTCTTGTTGATGATCATCACCGCTTTCATGGGTTACGTTTTGCCTTGGGGCCAAATGTCGTTGTGGGGCGCAACCGTGATCACCAACATTGTGGGTGCGGTTCCCTTCATCGGTGACTCGATCAAGACATGGTTGCTCGGTGGCTTTGCGGTCGATAATGCGACGCTGAACCGCTTCTTCTCGCTGCACTACCTCCTGCCATTCGTCATTGCAGGCGTGGTTGTATTGCACATCTGGGCACTGCACGTGCCAGGCAACAACAACCCAACCGGTGTTGAAGTCCAGGATGTGAAGAAAGAAACCCTGCCGTTTCACCCCTATTATACCATCAAGGATGCGTTCGCGATCTGCGTCTTCTTGCTGATCTTTGCTGGCTTTGTCTTCTTTGGCCCCAACACTTTGGGTCACCCAGACAATTATATCCCAGCAAACAATCAAGTGACCCCATCGCACATCGTGCCTGAATGGTATCTCTTGCCCTTCTACGCGATCTTGCGCGCCATCACCTTCGACATCCTGATCATCGATGCCAAGTTCGGCGGCGTGATCGCGATGGGTGGTGCGATCCTGATCTTGTTCGCGCTGCCTTGGCTCGACTCGTCCAAGATCAAGTCCATGCGCTATCGCCCAGTGGCCCGTATGTGGTGGTTTGCCTTTGTGCTGAACTTCCTGATGCTGGCCGTGTGTGGTGCCATGCCGGCTGAACCACCCTGGACGGTGATCTCGTTGATCTGCACGATCTTCTACTTCGCGTATTTCTTGGTCGTCTTGCCTGTTCTGGGCGTGATTGAGAAACCCCAAACCCCACCTGCGTCGATTGCAGACTCGATCCTGCAGTCACACAAGAAGTCGGCAGGCGTATCTGCTGCAGCTGTACCGGCGGAATGAGGAACTTTGTTATGAAACCAACTTTCGCACGCCGATTCATCGCTGGGGTCTTAGGCCTTGTCTCCGTCGTAGCCTTCACCAGCAGCGCGCAAGCTGCTGGGGAAGTGAAGCACCCTCGGGCCGTTAATGGCACGTGGGAAGGCCCATTTGGTCGCTTTGACCGGGCCCAGCTGCAACGCGGCTTCCAAGTCTATAAGGAAGTCTGTTCGGGCTGCCATTCCATGAATTTGCTCCATTACCGCAACCTCGGTGATGAGCATGGCCCGTTCTACGATCCTAAATATCCAAATCCGAACGAAAATCCGGTCATCAAAGCCATTGCTGCCACGTACACCGTGAAAGCGGTTGATCCTGATGGCAATGAGGAAGAGCGTCCAGGTCTTCCTTCAGACAAGTTCGTGTCACCATTTGAAACCCGGGCTCAAGCAGCTGCGGCCAATGGTGGGGCGGTTCCGCCAGATATGTCGGCTTTGATTAAGGCCCGTCATAATGGTGGTGACTATGTCTACTCGCTCTTGAGCGGCTATGACCAAACACCGCCAAAGGACAAGAAGATTCCGGAAGGCAAGCACTATAACCCGTACATGCCCGGTGGCGTGATTGCCATGGGTCCGCCACTGGTCGATGACCAAGTGACCTATGCGGACACTGAAGGCAATAAGGGCGTGAAGCCAACCGTGGACCAAATGTCCCACGACGTGGTCGCTTTCTTGAGCTGGGCGTCTGAGCCACATCAGACCCAACGCAAGATCACAGGCTTTGGCGTGATGGCGTTCTTGTTGGTCCTAACCATCTTGTTGTGGTTCTCGTATCGCCAAGTGTGGCGCAACGTCGAGCACTGAGCTGACTAACCTCTCTAAACACAAAGGCCGCCTCTTGGGGCGGCCTTTTTGCTGTGTGGTTCAGGAAAGCCCCTCTCCCTCTGGGAGAGGGGACGGGGGTGAGGGTTTCACCCCCACGGTGTATAAGTGCGCTGTTCGAAGTTGGTAAAAGTGTCTTGCAACGCGCCCTTGCGTAAACACCCCCTCACCCCCGACCCCTCTCCCCCGTTGGGGCGAGGGGAGGCGCGCTATTCTTCAAGATCACGCCACACGGCTGGCGGCAATGGCAACCTTCGGGCTTAAGCCCGGCGGTCCAAAGCAACTGCGCTGGTGTCGCGGTAGGCTTGAGCGCCAGGGCCGTAAGCCACAGGGGTTGGTCGAGCCGCAACCGCTTCTTCCGCAATCGCGCGGACTAGGCCTTCCGCCAACGCGCGTTGACGACCCAAGGCCCGCTCATGGGCCTCCATGGCAGCCTTAAAGCGCTCTGTCTCTACCGTCAGGGTGGCTTTCAGAACGGGCGGCACGCCTTCAAGGATGGAAGGGTTTTGGGCAATCCGGCGGCTTTCCAGCGCATAGACATTGGCCAGACGCGCGGATTCTTCGTTTAAGGATTGGGCTTCCAAGAACCGGCTACCTTCAAACAAGGCCGCCTGCCTCTCTGCCAAATCGGCCAGCCGACGCGTCAAGAGGATTAATTGGTCTAGAAGATCGCTGGGGTCGTTGGCCATTAGGGTCATGATCTATACTCCCGCTGCTTGTGCACGTTCTTGGATTTTCAGCATTTCTCGTTTTACGGCAGTGGCGATGCCGATCCCGCCTTGTTCGCTGAAGCCCTTGGCATATTCCTCCGTCAAGAATGGACGAAAGGCCCGCTCTGCTGCACCACCGCCAAACATGGAGTCCGAAATATCGGTGTCTGTTTCCATCAAGGACAGCATTTGCGCCAAGGCCATACGTTCGAATTCACGCGCGGTCTTGTCCATTTCAGCGCTTGACTTCAGCGTTTTCGCGCGCGCACCCAACACTTCAACCGAGGCGGATTGCGTTTGGGCGAAGGGCATAATTGGGGCAATCGAGTCCATCTTCTTTGGGTCCCTTACATCACTTCGATGTCAGCTTGCAGCGCACCAGAGGCCTTCAGCGCCTGGAGGATTTGAATGAGGTCACGCGGGTTGACGCCTAAAGAATTGAGGCCTTCGACCAGATCGCGCAGCGGCACGCCCCCCCGAATAACTGTGAGGTCGCCCTTATCTTCTTCAACCGTCACGCTGGAGCGTGGCACGACGGTGGTTTCGCCTTGGCTCAGCGGGTTGGGCTGGCTGACCAATGGGGTCTCTTGCACTGAGACGGTCAGATTGCCTTGGGCAACGGCAACCGTGGAAACGCGCACATTATCGCCCATCACCACAATGCCAGAGGCTTCATCGACGACAATCTTGGCAACCAGATCGGGCGTCACGGTCAAGCGCTCGACCCGGCTAATCAGATTGACCATATCGCCTGGATAGCCAATCGGCTTTGAAAGAACGACCGTTGAAGGATTGTCGACTGAAGCGGCTGCGACGCCCAGATTGGTGTTGATCGCGTTTGCGATGCGGCGTGCCGTGGTAAAGTCGGGGTTGCGCAAGGCGAGGCGAAGTTCAGTCTGTCCAGCAAGGTCAAAGTGAAGCTCGCGCTCGATTAGCGCACCATTGGCAATACGCCCATTGGTGCTGACGCCGCGGCTGACGCTGGTGCCAGAATTGCCCGTCGCAGTGAAGCCACCAACCGTCAATTGACCTTGGGCAACCGCATAGACTTGGCCATCTGCGCCCATCATAGGGGTCACCAGCAAGGTCCCGCCCTCTAAGCTCTTCGCATCGCCAAAGGCTGAGACCGAGATATCAAGCCGTGTGCCTTGGGTGGCAAAGGGGGGCAGGCTGGCCGTCACCATAACAGCAGCGACATTCTTGGTTTGCAGATTCTGTTCGCGCGTATTGACGCCCATCCGCTCCAGCATGGCTTCTAAGCTTTGCTTCGTGAAGGGCGAGTTACGCAGACCATCGCCGGTTCCGGGCAGGCCAACCACAATGCCATAGCCGATCAGCTGGTTGTCGCGCACGCCTTCAATCTGCACCAAATCCTTGATGCGAGATTGGGCCAAAGCCTGCGACGGCCACGTACAGCTAAGACTGATCAGCCCCAAAAGCAGGGCGGTAGAAACAAGACGGAATACGGGCGTAAATATCTGTGTCATTGGATTTGACCATGCTAAATCCATGCCGCGAAGTGGTCTGATAAAAACGATTTAAAACAATATCTTCTGAAGCGGACTTTCGCGCACACCGATCAATGTATCGGCAAGCATTGCCTAGTGCTGGTAGCCTTCTGCCGCCCTCCCGCGAACTTTTGTCACACATTAATCAGGTCTTAACCGAGGCGGCCCATGAGTCGTGTTTATGAAAGTTAACGCGCCCACCTCTACTTCCACTGTCTCTGGGGCCCGCCGTGCCACGGGCGGTGCGGCGCCCGGCTTTGTTTTGCCTGGGCAAGTGGAAGGGGGACCCGCACAGGTCAATCGCGCGATGTCCGCAACCTCCATTGCCAATGTTGGTGCGCTTTTGGCGCTTCAAGGTGAAGATGATGTGGTCGAGCGTCGCCGTCGCGCGACCCGCCGCTCCTCAACCCTTCTCGACCAATTGGACGAGATCCGTGTTGCCATTCTGGGTGGGGGCGTTAGTCGCGAACAGGTCGCGCGCTTGTCTCAGTCTCTGCGTGAGCATCGGGACGCTGTGGATGATCCGGCCCTTAATGCGCTTTTAGATGATGTGGAACTGCGCGCTGAAGTCGAACTCGCCAAGCTCGAGCGCGCACTTTAGGGCGGTCTGGTCGTCGATTCTGAGGATTGCTCTTTGTGTTCCTGTCGGTTGCCAATTCTTTTAGCAGTTCAGGGCCTAGCCCAATGTTTCTAGCGCCTTGCGAGCCGTCTCAGGCTTCACTATAGCGCGAGGACATCGTGCGATGCCTTTATCGATCACATGCAGAATCAGGGGTACGTCATGACGACGATAGTTATGCCAAACACCGGTGTTCCTAGTGACTATGTGCCTTCCGACGACGAAGAGTTCATGAATGAACGGCAGCGTGAGTATTTCCGCAAAAAGCTGCAAGATTGGAAAGAGTCGATCCTAGCCGACTCCAAAGATACGCTGTCGCATCTGCAAACCGAAACCGCCTCCTTGCCAGATGTGGCTGACCGCGCTTCGGCTGAAACCGATAAGAGCATTGAGCTGCGAGCACGAGACCGTCAACGCAAACTGATCTCGAAAATCGAATCTGCTTTGCGCCGGATTGAAGATGGCTCTTACGGCTATTGCGATGAAACCGGTGAGCCGATCTCTTTGGGCCGCCTGATGGCTCGCCCCGTGGCGACCTTGAGCTTAGAAGCCCAAGAGCGCCATGAGCGGTCAGAACGTATTCACCGCGACGACTGAGCGGTCTCGATCAGCCCTGATTAGAAGGGGCTGATCGCTCCCAAAATTTGCTGGCCCTTTGGCGGCTGCTGATAGGCCGTGATTTGGCCTCGCCCACCGTAAGAGATACGGGCTTCAGCCATTTGTGTGTGGCGAACTTGATTGGCCGAGGTGATATCTTGCGGCCGCACAATCCCTGAGACCAAAAGCTCGCGCAATTCATTGTTGATGCGCACTTCTTGGCGACCCGCCACAACTAAATTGCCGTTTGGCAGCACTTGGGTGACAATGGCGGCAACCGTCATGTCGACCTTTTCATTGCGCGCCACTTGGCCTTGGCCGGCAAAAGCGCCATTGGAGCTGGCCCCCACCATGGTCGAAGGATCAAAGCCTTCCGGTAGAACTTTTCCAGGGATTTGCTCTAAGCCAAAGAAATTGGTCACGCCGCCATCCATGGTGGATTTGCGTGTGCGACCCGTTGAATTGTTCAATTGCGCTTGATCATTGATCTGGATCAGCACGGTCAGGATGTCGCCGATATTGGAGGCGCGGGGATCATTGAAGAATTGCCGCGAGCCTGCTTTCCATAAGGAATTGGACGAGGCTTGGCTCATTTGCTGGGCTGGCATTGGCATCACGACTTGCCGGCGCCCCGTCGCAGCATAGGCCGGGTTTTCAATCGGGGTCACTTCAGGCGGTTTCCCTGCCGTGCGCACTTCTTCGATGGTTGAGGCACAGCCTGTCAGGGTCAGGGCCGCTAAAATCATCATGCTCAACTTTTGCATCAATTGACTCCGTTCTGATTAGGTACCCGAGCCGAAAGCTGGCTTAACATCACACGGGCCGTGCCCGGACCATCGACAATGGCTTCCAGCACGCGTTTGGATTGTGGATTTAGAACTTTGACACTCGCTCCGATGGCGGCATCACCCAGCGCCTTGCCACGCACCGACAATCTTAGGCCTTCGGCTTCATAGATCAGGGTTACAGGCTCGTTGCGTCGTACGGAGGGTGTGTCCATCACATCCATGGCTCGCAACGGCGTGTTGGCGAGTAGGACGCGCTTGGCTGTCTTGCCGATCAGAGCTTCAGGATCAGCCAAAGCATCGCGTGGGGCTGTCGTGGGCGTATCGATCCAAACAACGTCTTCGGCTTGGATGGTTTCACCGCGCTGAACGGTGCGACCCAGCACGGCCAAGGCTTCTGGACGGGCAGCGGCTGCCGATGCGCTGGCTCTCTGCCGCGCTTCGGGCACTGCAGGCGTGGTCGCTGTCGGCTGGATTGGGGTTAGGGGATCTGTCCGACCGGGCCCATTGACGACGATTTGGCGGACGCCTTCTCGATTGGGCCAGTTTAAGCCCGCTGCTCGGGCGCGCGCTTGCAGGGGCGCTGCCCCAAACACAACCATCTGACCGGGGCCGGGTGAGCGCGCGATCGGCTGGTTGGCGTAGGCTCCGGCATTGTCGAACACATCGCCAAAGGTAATTTGCGCCTTGTCGGAACGCGGGTTGGCTTTCAGCGACAAGACGGGAAATGCTTGCGCGGATTGGGCAAAGCCGGGGCTGACCTGCACGACAGGGGCAGCCAATAGGCCTAAAGCAAACCAATAAGCCCAGCTTAAACGGAGGAGGGGGCGGCGCGCGTTCATCTACGCCTTACCGGAGGACTTGAGATGTGGCTTGCATCATCTCATCGCTGGCATTGATAACTTTGGAATTCATTTCATACGCGCGTTGGGCGATGATGAGGGCGGAAATCTCAAACACAGGATTGACGTTAGAGGCTTCAACATATTTCTGGTTGATCGAGCCAAGACCGGGACCGGTTGGATTGCCGATGGTGGCGGGGCCTGAGGCGGCGGTTTCCACCAACAGATTGTCACCCAAAGCTTCCAAGCCCGCTGGGTTCACAAAGCCGGCTAACGTAATCTGGCCCAAATCCTGTGGCGCGGTTTGGCCTGAGATGATGGCTTGTACTTGCCCGGAGGGCGAAATCGAGAAATCAAGCGCGCCATCAGGGATTTGAATTTCAGGCTGCAGCACATAGCCTTCCCCCGTCACGATCTGCCCGGTCGGCGAGGACGAGAAATTGCCGGCGCGGGTATAAGCGGTTCGCCCATCCGGCATCAGGATTTGGAAATAGCCCCGGCCATTGATGGCCATGTCATATTTATTGTCGGTCGGCGTCATGCTGCCTTGTTCGGCAATGCGATACACCGAACCGGTTTTCACGCCGTAACCGACCTGCACCCCGGTTGGGTCAATCGTGCCGGAATCCGAGGTGGTGGCACCTGGACGATCGAGGTTTTGATAGATTAAATCCTGAAACTCGGCGCGTTGGCGCTTAAAGCCCGTGGTGTTCATGTTCGCGATGTTGTTCGAAATGACTTCAACATTGAGCTGTTGGGCCAACATGCCGGTAGCTGCGATATTCATAGAGCGCATATGCTTGGTCCTTTAGTCAGATTAGGTTTGAACTCGGGCGAGACGTTCAATCGCTCGGCCACGCAAGTCCTCAGTTTGTTTTTGCAGGCGGGTTGCGCTCTCAAAAGCGCGGCTAATTTCCATGATGCGGGTGAGCTCTGTCACCGCGACAACATTGGAGCCCTCAATCATGCCTTGGACGACTTGGGGATCGGCTGCGGCTTGCGCCGCTTCGCCCGTAGGCCGCCAGAGATTGTCGCCGACTTTGTCGAGCGCACCGGGGCGGTCAAAGCGCGCGATGCCCAGTTGGGCTACAGTCACGCCATTTTGTTGGATGGATCCATTTTTCGCGACCAAAGGCTCGCCTTGGGTAATGTCTAAGATGATGGGCTGGCCAGTGGTGTCGAGAACGGGGCGACCGTCACCGGTTACGATGCGGCCTTGCGTGTCCATTTGGAAGCGGCCGTCACGGGTGTAGGCATTGCCTTGCGGCGTTTGGACCGTGAAATAGCCTTCGCCCGCCAAAGCGAAATCAAGCGGATTATCGGTGCGCTGCAAAGCGCCAGGCCGGAAATCCCGTGCAATCGTATAGTCGCGGACAAACTCAACCGTTTTGGGCCTTTCGGCGATGGAGGCGGGGCGGCGAATAACCGGCTCAAACAGGACCGATTCTGACTTGAAGCCAGCCGTGGAGACGTTCGCCATATTGTTTGCCGCGACATCCATTTGTCGCCGCAGGGCATTTTGAGCCGAAAGAGTGATGAGAAGTGTATTGTCCATCTCTATGTCTACCTTCTAGGTGAGCCCACGATGCGCTTTGGCACCAAATTCTCTGAGCCAGGCCCTATACCTTGCAAGAGCTGGGCCAAGAATTAATCATTAAAATTCAGTATTCTAAAATGGATGGCGGTCGACTTGGGCAGATGATGCCGTGAAAAAACCGCCATGATGGGCGATTTCGACCGGTCCCTCGGCAGTTTTTGCCGCATGGTTAAGATTTGGTGACATTTCATTAACCACGATTGGCTTAACTCACCCGGTACAGAAACGCCCATGCGTGCCCGCTGAGTCGGGGGCCGCTCAAGCCAGTGAGAGAATCTGATGGCCGGTAAGAAAGAGAAAAAGGGTGAGGCCCCTCCTGAAGGCGCAGATGGCGCCGAAGGGGAGGAGGGCACTGGTGGCAAGAAGAAGCTTGCCGGCAAGCAGCTGATCCTCTTCATCGTTCTGCCCGCGATCTTGCTTTTGGGCGGCGGCGGAGCTGCAGCCTATTTCCTTGTCTTTGCAAAGAAGCCTGCTGCTGTCGCTGACGCGAAAGGTGAAAAGGGCAAGGAAGACGAAAAGAAGAAAAAGGACGAGAAGAAGAAGGAAAAAGGCAAGGACGAAAAAGGCGGTGACAAGAAGGACGGCGAGGGCGGCATTAAGCTGGCTGAAGGTCCCAATGGCGAAGGCTTCGTCACGTTGCCAGACCTGATCGTCAACATTGCCACGGCTGACAGTCGTCCGGCCTATCTAAAGCTTCGTTTGACCTTGCAAGCCAAGGATATGGAGACGGCAGAGACGATTGAGCCGCTCCTGCCGCGCATTCTCGACCAATATACCGGCTTCCTGCGCGAGCTTCGCATGGAAGATGTTGCAGGTTCGGCCGGTTATTCGCGGTTGCAGCTCGAGCTTCTGAAGCGGGTCAATCTGGCGATTGCGCCGGCACAAGTTGATGCGGTGCTCATCGAAGAAATGTTGGTTCAATAATGGCGGATGATCTCGATCAAGATGCTATGGCGGCGGCTTGGGAAGCCGAAGCCATGGGCGATGGTGGTGGTGCCGGTGGCGGCGATGATGCGTTTGCCGCCGAATGGGAAGCCATGGTTGGCGGGGAAACCGGCAAAACCATTTCAGCCTCTGCCATTGGTGCCGAACGGGTTCTGAACCAAGACGAAATCGACTCGCTGTTGGGCTTTGACCTCGGCGATGATGATAGCGACGAGAAGAACGGCATCCGCGGGATCATCAACTCCGCGCTGGTTTCCTACGAACGTCTACCCATGTTGGAAATCGTCTTCGACCGCTTGGTGCGGTTGATGACCACCAGCTTGCGTAACTTCACCTCTGACAACGTCGAAGTCTCGCTCGACCACATCTCGTCGATCCGGTTTGGCGATTATCTGAACTCTATTCCGTTGCCGGCTATTTTGGCGGTTTTCCGCGCCGAGCAATTGGACAATTACGGTCTGATGACTGTTGATTCCAATCTGATTTACTCAATTGTGGACGTTCTTTTGGGCGGACGTCGTGGCACAACCGCGATGCGCATCGAAGGCCGCCCCTATACGACGATTGAGCGCATGCTGGTGACGCGGATGATCGAGGTCATCTTGCAAGATATGCAAGCCGCGTTTGAACCTTTGAAGCAGGTTGATTTCTCACTGGACCGGATCGAGACCAACCCGCGCTTTGCCGCGATCGCGCGTCCTGCCAACGCCGCCATCATGATCAAAATGCGGATTGACATGGAAGACCGTGGCGGACGCGTTGAACTCCTTCTTCCTTACGCAACGCTTGAGCCGATCCGTAAAATGCTCATCCAGCAATTCATGGGTGAGAAATTTGGCCGGGATAATATTTGGGAAGGCCACTTGGCTACCGAACTTTGGTCGACGGACATGCAGGTTGAAGCAGTCCTCGATGAATTGCCGGTGCCACTCGGCCGCTTGTTGAACTTGAAGGTCGGCGAAACCGTGTTCTTGAACCAACCCCCAGATGGCAGCGTGGAATTACGTTGCGGGCAGATTGCTTTAACCAAGGGGCGCATGGGCAAGATGGGCCGTGCGATTGCCTTGTCTCTGGATGGGCCTCTTACAAACTCGGCAAGACGGGAGCTGATGAAGCAATGACCGACCTTTATATCCCCATTGCGCAGATTATTTTGGCGGTTGCTATGTTGGCCGTCGCGGTTTTGTGCATCCGATTGGACCGCAAAATCACTGCCCTGCGCGAAGGTAAGGATGGCGTCGCCGCCGCCGCCGCAGAGCTGGCGCTTGCTGTTGGTCGTGCAGAAGCCTCTGTGGTGGCCTTAAGGTCGGTGTCGGAAGCAGCAGGCGAAGACCTGCAGCGCAGCATCGAGGAAGCGCGGGCGACCGCTGAGGCCTTGAAATTTCTGGTCACAACGGCGCGGGCCGTCGAGATTAAGCCGGCCCCTGCGCCAGAGCCAGCACCTGTTCGTCAAAAACGCGACCTGCGTTGGGATGAAGAAGAAGTAGAAGAAGATTTCCAGTTGACGCGGCGTGCTCGCCCGTTGGCCGAAACATGGGGTGGTTTGAGATGAAATTTAAGCTTCGGCCTTTAACGGCTTTGGCTTTAGGTTTGGGCGTGGTCGGCTTGGCACAAGTCGGCCGCGTTGCTTTTGATGCGACCAATGCCATGGCTGCAGGGGAACCTGCGAAGAAGGAAGCTGCCGCACCAGTTGATGCGGCCAAACCAGCGGGCGGGGCTGCCGCGCCCAAGGCCGGTCCACCTATGTGTTTGCCAGTCGATTTGGCCAAAGAAGCGGGCATTAGTGCTGCTGAATTCCGCTTGCTGCAGACCTTGCAAGAGCGTCGTCAAACACTCGACACGCGCGAGCGCGATATTGTCACGCGGGAGAACTTGCTCGCCAATACCGATGCCAAAATCCAAGAGCGTATGAATGCCTTGAAGGCAGTAGAAGGCAATCTTCAGAAGCTGTTGGGTCAAGTTGATGATTTGGAATCTCAACGCATCACCTCGCTCGTGCGCGTCTATGAGAAAATGAAGCCCAAGGATGCCGCCGCTGTCTGGGAAGGCTTGGACACCGAAGTCTTGTTGAAAATTGCGCAGAAAATGAAAGAGCAGCCGCTCTCGCTTATTCTGGCGAAAATGTCACCAGAACGTGCGCGCGAAGTCACCCGCCGCTTGGCCGAGATCGACGCGCCGACCTTGCCGGTCATGGCTGGCAATCCACCACCTGCACCTCAAAATGCGGCCGCCCCAGCTGCGCCTGCTGCAACGCCCCCTGCAGCTAAAGCCCCTGCCGTTAAAGCGCCGCCCGCCAAAGCACCGGGCCAACAAGCGGCATTGAATAACCAGGCCAAAGGCGGTCCTGCTCCAAAAGGTTCAGCAGCGGCCAATGCCGCCTTGGATGCAAAGGGTACAGGTCCTGCAGGGGCGGGACCAACGGCACCGCGCGCACCGACGCCAAAGGCTCCGAACAACCCATCGACCCCGCAGCCTGCGGCCAAAGCGGCAACAGGACAGGCTCCGGCTGACCCTGCACAACGTCCCAAAGCCTAATTTGACGGCAATTCAGCCTCTACCACGTCGACATAACTGGTAAGGGGAACTTAACCGGATTCAGGCATAAGCAGATTTCTCCAGAAACTGGGCCAGACGTGGCTTAGCGGCGAGAATAAGAGATCTGACTTAGAGACCAGATGGCCAAATTGCGTCGGTTACTTGCTTATGTTGTCTGTGTGGCACTTGCGTCGCCACCGATGGCCTATGGCCAAAACGCCGCGCCTGCAGGCGGTGCTGCACCCTCGGCACTGGCAGGCCTCAAAGGCGTCACGCTCTCGTCCAGTCAAGATTCAACTTACGCCCGCCTATTGATCGCTTGGCCTGCTGGTACCAATCTTTCCGCCACCGCGGTTGCCACGCCCAATAATGGCTTGGCCATGATCCGCTTGCCGCGAGCGATAGAGGCTGATCCAACGGCCTTTGCCAAAGGCGCACCTGATTTTGTGGCCTCAGCCGCACTCAGCACCGACAAGCGCACCATTCGGGTTGCCCTGCTCCAGCCAACTCGTGTGATCACCAGCCGTGTCGGCAATGTGCAAGCCTTTGACTTTGTGATGTCAAATGCCGAAGCGCCACCGCCCTTTGAAGGCGAAGCCAAGGCAATGGCCGCTGCCAATACAGCTGATAAGGCCGGCGAAGGCCCCGTCGATGAGTCTGGTCCGCCAAAGAAAATGATCAATGGGGCGGCACCGGTTGGTGCACCGAAGATTCAAGTCGATGTGTTTGAGGCCAAGGAATTCACGCGTTTGCGCCTGTCGCGTGTGGGCAATCAGTTCCCGCTGCCTGCGCATGGCTATGCGCGTCGCGGCGACCGCTTAGCGATTGCGTTACCGGGAAAATTTGCCTTTGATACCGCCGCAATCCGGAACCGTCCGCCCGCGCGGGTTGAGGATGCCGCGCGCTATAATTCCGATACAGATTCGTCCTTTCTGCTCGATGTTGCCCCAGGCAGCGTTGTTCGTCACAGCCGCGACGGCAATGCGATCCTCATCGATATTCTGCCCGAAGGGGCAAACCCCGATACGATTCAGGCATTACAAGACGAGGCTGGCGGCAAGATTGGCTCACCTGAGCCTAAGTCGGTTGCGGGCAAGCAGGGCGCTTTGAAAGATCCAAAGGCCGGTGAAACCGACGGGACGCCACCTGAAGCTAAGACCGCAGAAGCTCAAGCCAGTGAAATGGATGCTGAGGCGCTGCTGGCCCAGCGGCCAGATCCCGCACCATCTGGTCGCGTCCGCATGAGTAGCGCGATGGTCGGTAAGGAATTGCAACTGGAGTTCGATTTTGAAACCCCAGCCCCAGCGGCAGTGTATCGGCGCGGTGATTCCATCTATGTGCTGTTTGCGACAGCGGCCGATATGGATGTGGGTCGCGTGCCCAGTGGCAAGTTTGTCAGCCGAATTGAGAAAGTCCGCGGCGAGGGGGTTTCAGGCATTCGGATCGTTGCGCCGCCTGAAGTTCAAGCAACGCCAACTTCTTTTGGACCGAAGTGGAAAGTTGTTCTTTCTCCACAAAGGCAAGCGGCCGGTCGATCGATTGGTTTGGTGCGCGAACAAGCTCTAGACGGCACATCGCGGGTAAAGGCCTTGGTGCCCGATGGCGCAGCAACGGGCATGATCACCGATCCAGCCGTGGGCGACACCTTGTTGATCGGCCTCGCCTTAGGCCCCAATAGCAGCTTGGGTACGCAGCGCTCTTATTTGGAAGCCGTGCTGCCTGAAACCTTCCACGGTTTGGTGGTGGTGCCCCGGACCGATGATTTCGCCTTGCGGCGTGATGTCGATGGCTTTGTCTTGGTGCGTCCACAAGGCATGGCCTTGTCGGGCTTGGCCCCAGCAGACGAATTAGGTGCTGGTCCTGCGACCGCACCCGGCTTCATTGACTTTAAGACTTGGCGCTTGGGCCCAAAAGCCGATTTCACCAACAACCTCAATAAATTGCGCCGCAAAGCTGCGATTGAATTGGGTGACACCAATAATAAGATTAGCGCGCGCTTGGATCTGGCACGCTTCCTTGTCGCGTGGGATTTGGGCGCTGAGGCTTCAGGCGTCATCCGGCAATTGCGCTCAGATGTTCCAGCCCTTGAGCGGTCACCGGAATTGCTGGCCTTGGAAGGCATCGCCACATTGATGGGCGGGCATGGCAAGGCGGCGCTGGATTTGTTGAGTGAGCCAGAAGTAGCCGAAGATCCCGCCGCCCAACTTTGGGCGGGGCTTGCCGCCCAGGTGAGCGGCAATTCTAGCGAAGCTCGCGTCCGCTTTGAGCGCGGCAAGACAGCGCTGCAGAATTTCGAGCCTGAGTATCGTGCCCGCTTTAACATTGCCAATGGCAATGCAGCGCTTGAACTCGGCGATGGCGCTTTGGCCTCCATGACAGGGAGCAGCGCGCAACGCGAAGCCCAAGACAGCCTGACCCAATTGCAAGCTGCTCTTTTGGCTGCCCGTGCGATGGGGGCCACTGGCCGCGTCAATGAAGCCTTGGTCGCGCTGACCAAGCTCGCAACAGCCCCTGACCGCGAGATTGCGGCGCGCGCTGCCTATGAGAAGGCAAATCTCGGCGAATCGAGTGGCAAAATTCCGGCCATTGAGTCGATCAAGGCACTCGATGCCTTGCGCTACACGTGGCGCGGCGATGATTTGGAATTGGATATTCTGCGCCGCTTGGGCGGCCTTTACATTCAAGCCGGTGATATTCGCTCTGGCTTGACGACCATGGCCAGCGCATCGACCTTGCGACCAGACCTGCCTGCGGCCCGTCGCCTGCGCGATGACTTGTTCCAGCAGTTTAAATTCCTGTTCCTTGAGGGCGGTGCCGATGGCATGGACCCGATCCAAGCTCTGGCCCTGTTCTACGACTTCCGTACCTTGGCCCCCATCGGCCCAGATGGCGACCGCATGGTGCGCGGCCTTGCCGAGCGTTTGGTCGCGCTCGATCTCTTGCCACAAGCCACGCAATTGCTGCAGCACCAAGTCGATAAGCGCTTGGAAGGCTTCTCGAAATCTCAGGTCGCAACCGATCTGGCCGCACTCTATCTGATGGACCGCCGTCCTGAAGAAGCCTTGCGCGCGATCTGGAACAGCCGCGTATCCCTTCTGCCAGAGCCATTGAATGAGCAGCGCCGCCTGATTGAAGCGGCAAGCTTGGCTGAGTTGGGCCGCAAAGATCATGCGCTGGAGACCATTGAGTTTGACGACTCCCCCGATGCGGCGCGGGTACGGACTGAGATTTACATGCGCGCAGGCGACTGGCCAAATGCGGCAGCGAATGCCCGGGCATCCCTGCCGCCAGCACAGGCAGCCCTATCTCCAGAAGATGCAGGCGAGGTTTTGCGGGTTGCCGTCGCCCAAGCCATGGCGCGCGAAGATGGCTTTAATCGTGGGCTAGTCCGCACTTATGGACCAGCCATGAGCAAGAGCGCCTATGCGGAAGCCTTCAAAGTGGTGACCGACAGTGCCATCCCATCGAATGCGTCTTTGCAGTCGGCCGTAAAAATTGCCACTGGCGGTTCACCCTATGACGGTCTCATGCGTCGCTTGCGTGATCGCCTGAACCGCATTGAAGCCCCAACAGAAGCCGAGGCCGTCCAAGCCGCCCGCGCTATTGGCCCTACCGACGGCAATCCAAATGGACGTTTGAGCGCCGCTTTGCTGTCCGTCTTGCCAAAGGCGCTCCAGCCAGAGGGAATTGCAAAGGAAGCGGCACCGCTGTTGCCAGACGTGCGTCCAAGCCTGCCACCGCAACGCTCGCCAGCCGTGGCCTCCGTGCCGCCGCGTGCGCCCGCGCGTCCGGCCAATGCGGCGCCTAGAACGGCGCAAAATCAAGCAAAGGCACCTGCTAGACCTGCGGCTCGTGCTGGCGTCGACGCGCCGCGCGATCCCCCGCCTGCACCCATCGTTGGCCGCTAAGCCGGCGGGACGGCCCTAAAGCTTTGGACAAGGCTTTCAGCAACCAAGCGCCATCCGTCGACCAACACAAAGAAGATCAGCTTAAACGGCAGAGACACCACCACCGGTGGCAGCATCATCATGCCCATCGCCATCAAGAGCGAAGCGACCACCAGATCGATCACAAGAAACGGTACGAACAATAAGAAGCCAATCTCAAAGGCGCGTCGTAATTCTGAGATCATGAAAGCAGGGGTGACAACCCGCATCGGCAAAGCTTGCGCATTTTGTGGCGTTGGAATGCGGGCCAAACGAATAAAGAGCTCTAGGTCCTTTTCCCGCGTTTGCGCCAGCATGAATTGCTTCAAAGGCTCGGTCGCGCGCGGCCAAGCTTGTTCCATCGTGACTTCTTGCTTGGTCAAGGGGGCGATGCCCTCATTCCACGACCGCTCAAACGTCGGCTGCATCACAAAGGCGGTGAGGAAGAGCGCAAGTGATACCATCACAGCATTGGGGGGCGCTTGTTGCAGGCCGATGGCTGTCCGAAGCAAGGACAAGACAACCACGATCCGCACAAAGCTCGTCGTCATGATGACAACAGACGGGGCGAGCGACAAAATGGTGATCAGCGCGACCGTCTGAACCACGCGCTCGGTCAATCCGGTACCACTTCCAAGGTCAAGATTGATCGATTGCGCCATCGCCGTGGCAACCCCCAGCATAGACGCCCCCATGGCGCAGACGAAAATGATCAGCCAGCGCTTGAGAAGGCGCTTGAGCTCTGTCTTGGATTGACCTTGAGCAGGCGAGGCTTTCTGAGGGGCTTTGGATGTCATGACTGGGTGCCTGTAGCTGAAGTTACAGCGTGCGGAGCGGGACTGGTGGCTTCTGGGTAGATGGTCTTGGAGCTGATGGTGCTGGCCCCGGTGGGCGAGACCAAAACCAAATGCTCCTGATCGTCGCATCGGATGAGAATGGCACGAGTCCGTCCGGCATCTAGCCACAATTGCTCAACCAATTTCAGTCGGCCCTTGGTCAGGCTGGGCATTTGACCCTGCATCAGACCGTACCGCCGCGCCAGCCAAGCTGCCCCTAGCAACAGGCCCAGCGTAAATGCCAAGGCGGCCGTCGCCCGAACAAGGTCCAAGAAAAGTTCCATTGGTCAGCCCTCTATCCTAGATGCCATACCACCCAAGTTTCGCGCGCTTCTGCCCGCGTGATCCCGCGTCGCCCGCTCCGGTTAATCAAAGGTTAACAAGATGCCTTCATGGTTCTTAATCAGTGCTTAACCATGATCACTTCATCATTACAGGTGCGAAGAATCGCAAGGATCAGGTCATGGGCATCACCGACACGCCATTTTTTAACGTTCTGCGCGAACGTATGGGCTTTCTGAATGAACGTCAGAAGCTTTTGGCTGAGAATGTCGCCAATGCGTCTACCCCTAAATATGTACCGCGTGATCTCGATAATCGTGCCTTTGCCGATGCAATCGCACGGCAAATGCCCCAAGCGCGCAGTGGATTAGCCGGGGCTGCCCCTTTGTCACCGGTCAAAATGGCAGCAACGCGGGCAGGGCACCTCGACGGCGGGGCACCCGCTGCAGGTTCTGGCCGCGCGATTAAGACGCCTGACAGCGAAGTGACGCTGGATGGCAATGCGGTCGTCTTGGAAGAACAAATGATCAAAGTGGCCGATACGCGCATGAATTATGACGCGGCTCTGGGCCTCTATCAAAAGGGTTTGCAATTGATGCGCTTGGCATCGCGCAAGCCGCAATAGGAAGATAAGCCATGACAGATATGAATGCTGCGCTCAATGTTGCTGCTTCCGGCCTCCGCGCTCAAACGGCGCGGATGAAGGTAATTGCGGAAAACATCGCGAACGCCAATTCCACCGCGCCCAATCCCGGGGCCGACCCCTATCAGCGCAAAGTCAGCGTGTTTGGCCAAGTTCTGAACCGCGAGAATGGCACCACTGAAGTCAAGATGACCAAGGTCCAAAAGGACACGTCGGATTTTCGTCTGCGCTATGACCCGACCCACCCCGGTGCCAATGCCGAGGGCTATGTGAAACTGCCGAATGTCAACACGCTGATTGAAAGCCTCGATATGCGTGAAGCCCAGCGTGCTTATGAAGCCAACCTCAATGTCGTTGAAAGCGCGCGGGCGATGATGTCGCGCACGCTTGATCTTTTGCGCCGCTAAGCGCGCTTTTTTCAGGAGAAACCTGAGCCATGAATTCAGCCGCCCTTCTTGCCGCCAAAGCCTATGGTGCTGCCGCTGGCGGTGCTGCGCCCAGCACCGGCCCCGCCATTGCCGATACCAATTTCAATTTCTCGTCCATGTTGGCCCAACAAGTCTCCTCCACGGTCGAAGCCACAAAGGCCGCAGAAACCCAAGCCGCCCAAGCGGTGACCGGCAAAGCGGAGATGGTCGATGTGGTGACGGCTGTTGCCGCCGCTGAAGTGCAAATGGAAACCATGCTGGCCTTCCGCGATCAGGCCATCCAAGCCTATCAAGAAATCATGCGGATGCCGATCTAGCGGCTGACAACTGATCAGCAAAACTTGTGTCCGTGGCCGATCTAGCCCAGATCACGGTAATGAGCAGAATAATCATCTATGGCGATATTCCCGCAGGTCTCGTCGACGTGCCTGAAGGTAGCGCGCAGGTTTCACCCTTGCATCCCGGCGCGGTCACTTTGGATGCCTTGAAAGAAGGCTCCTATACAGGCCTCGTCATGCGGGCCCCTTCCAATACGATGGAGCGCCGCCATGAAATCGCACTTGCTTTGCGCGCCTTGGCACCTGGCGCACCCTTGACGATTTTGGCCCCAAAAGACAAAGGCGGCACCCGCCTCGCCAAGGATTTGTTGGGCTTTGGGGTGATGGTCTCAGACCAGCCCAAGCGACACCACCGCATTTGCCAAGGCAAGCGCCCAGAAGCCCTGCGAAATATTGAGGCGGCGCTGGCTGAAGGTGCCTTACGGCTCCTGCCTGAACTTGGTATTTGGGGCCAGCCGGGCCTCTTCAGTTGGGACCGGATCGATGTTGGCACGCAAGCGCTGTTGGATGTCTTGCCCGCCTTATCCGGCAAGATTGCTGACTTTGGTTGCGGGGCAGGGGTGTTGTCGCGCTTCGTGCTGCAAAGCGCGAAAGTTACCGCCCTCACGGGCTTTGAGCTCGACCGTCGCGCCATTGCTGCCGCTCATAAGGCGATTTCTGACCCGCGCTTTGCGAGCGTCTGGACCGATTTGGTCGCCGATGGGACTGGGGGCCAGAGCTTCGACACCATCGTCATGAACCCACCTTTCCATCGCGCAGGGATTGAGGATCAGACCCTCGGCATGGCCATGATTGGTCGCGCGGCAGAAGCCCTCCGCCCCGGTGGCTCCCTCTGGCTCACCGCAAACCGCCATTTGCCCTATGAGGCGATCTTGAAGGCCCGCTTTGCCAGCTTCACGCTGAAGTCTGAAGCGCAGGGCTTTAAAGTCTATCAGGCGATCCGATGAGCAAGCCTGTCCCGACCGCCCGTCTCGACCGCTTGCTGGCCAATATGGGCTATGGCTCACGGCGCGACATTGGTCTGATGACAAAGGCGGGCTGGATAAGTCTCGATGGGCAGGCCGTGCAGGATGAAGCGGCCCGGGTGCGGTTAGAAGCCGACTTGCCCGCAAGGCTTTTGATCCGCGGCAAAAAGCTCGATCCTTTACCCGGCATGGTCATCATGGTGCACAAGCCTTTGGGCGTGACTTGCTCGCGCAAAGAGGCAGGCACTTTGATCTATGACCTGCTGCCAGATCGATGGCGCGCGCGAGACCCGGCCTTATCGACTGTCGGGCGGCTCGATAAGGAAACCTCCGGCCTCATCCTGATGACCGATGATGGCGACCTGTTACACAAAATCATCTCGCCCAAGCACCATGTCCCCAAGCGCTATGTCGTTACTTTGGATCGGCCGTTGAACGGGACTGAAGCGGCCACCTTCGCCGCTGGTGGCCTGATGCTAGACGGAGAGACCAAGCCTCTGTTGCCGGCAGAGCTGGACGTGACGGGGGAGCGTTCGGCCATTTTGACGCTGCATGAAGGCCGCTATCATCAAGTTCGCCGCATGTTTGCCGCCATCGGCAATCATGTCACCGCCCTTCACCGGGATCAGATTGGCGCATTGACCCTGCCTGAAGATCTAATGGCTGGCAGCTTACGCGTGATGACCGACAGCGATGTCGCAAAAGTGTTTGCTGTTCTGGCCAAGTAAGGTCACGATCCAGAAACAAAAAGCAAAAAACAAAAAGCAAAATAGGGAGGCCCGCCATGAATAAGAAACTTCTAAAGTCGCTAAGCCTAATGCTCGTACTAACAGCCGGTCTAAGTGCCGGGACGGCTAATGCCCAAGCGCCAACAACGCCACCGGCCCCGCAGCCCCGTCTGGATTGGCAGAAGTCGGGCTATAATGTTGGCTTTCCGGCCCCAGCCGATAAGCGCATCACGCGCGACAATGCACTTGCCTATCCTTACACGGGCTGGAGCTATCAGCATGTGCGAGAGCTGTTTCCAACCCGCGGCGTGGCGCGCGGTGGGCAAGTCAGCCCGCTGCCCAGCCAACCTGTATCGCTCGACGGCCTGACGTTTGTGGCCCCAGATGGCAAGACCATCAACTGGTCGCAGTTTGAAGCTGAAACCCATACTGATGCCATGCTGGTGCTGCACAAGGGCAAGATCGTCTATGAGCGCTATGCCAATGGCATGACACCGGAAAGCCAGCATTTGCTCTTCTCGGTCAGCAAATCCTTTGTCGGCCTGATGGCAGAACTATTGATCCATGACGGCAAATTGGACGAGACCGCCAAAGTCGTCACCTATGTGCCAGAACTGATTGGCTCAGCCTGGGAAACGGCGACCGTGCGCGACCTGATGGATATGCGCGACGGGGTCAGCTTTGACGAAAATTACGCCAATCCAAACGCGGAGATTCATCGCTACGCTTTGGCGTGGGGCTGGGGCCCTGCCAATATTCCGGCACCAAAAGGCGTATATGAGGCCCTGCCGACGCTAAAGACCCGCTTTGCAGAATCCGGCGGTCCATTTCGCTACCGTTCTGCCGCCACCGACGCGCTTGGCTGGGTCCTTGTGCGGGCGAGCGGGCAGAGCCTAGCAGGCCTTGTCTCAGAACGGGTTTGGAAGAAGTTGGGGGTGGAGCATGACGCGACCTGGGCCATTGATCCTGCCGGTCAAGAAATCGCGGCTGCGGGTCTCAATGTCACGGCCCGAGACCTTGCGCGCTTGGGCGAAATGCTGCGCCAAGATGGCCGCTTCAACGGCCAACAAATCATTCCCGCCGCCGTGGTGAAAAAGATCAAGGCAGGCGGCGATAATGCAGCATTCCGGGCTTCAAATCCCATCCCCGCGCGCCTCAACTGGTCCTATCACAGCCAATTCTGGATCAGCCACGATGCCAATCAAAGCTTCAATCTGTTCGGCGTAGCGGGCCAACGCGTCTATATCGACCCCACAAACCAAATCGTCATCGTGCGCTTCGGCAGCCACCCCGTGCTGTCCAACCTCTTCACCGCCGCAATCCATGATGCCGCCTTCGGGGCCTTGACGGCGAAACTCACGGCGCGGTGAAGGGGAAAGCCCATACTCACTGAGGTCCCCGCCCTTCGCTGACGCTTCGGCGGGGATAAAGGACCGCGCAACAAAAGTTGCGCTTGTCAACGCGGCGGCAGGCGCAACTTTTGTTGCGCGGTCCTTTTGGTGATCCTTCTGTCTCGCCAAAATCTGTCCAGATGGAAACACCCCTTCAGTCCCTTCGGGACACATCGGCGTAAACGGGGAAGCGGCGTGTCCCAACTGCTGCCGCTCTCCCCTCTCCCTCTGGGAGAGGGGCGGGGGTGAGGGCTTAGGTGCACAATAATTTAGTTATTCCGGTCCAATCTAAGCCCCTAAGCAAAATAAGCTTTTACGCCCGTAAGCCCTCACCCCTTTCCCCTCTCCCAGCAGGAGAGGGGAGCGCATAGATAAAAACTTATCCCCCACCCATCAAACCCCGC
>NZ_JBMLTR010000104.1:0-1745 GCF_049239865.1 Aquidulcibacter sp. | reverse complement strand
TTTGAAGCCTTCGCCCGCTATGAGCGGCAACACGGTCTGCCGGAGAATTTCATTCGCCAGGTCAATAGCGTGAACCCAGATACCAATGCTTGGGCTTTGTTTGAACGGGCCGAGATTGATGCCGCAAATTTTGACGCCTTATTCACGGCCGAAAGTACGGCCCTAGGTCATAAAGTGGCTGGACGAGATGTCCTGGCCTTGCTGGCTGGCGACTTGAGGCCCGGCGCAATCGCGGCGCTCAAATCGTTGAAGGGCACCTATCGCTTGGGCTGCATCACCAACAACGTGCCCGTAGGCCATGGTGCCGGTATGGCTGGAACGAAGGAAAAGGCCCAAGCCGTGGGTGAAGTCATGGCCGTCTTCGACCATGTGATTGAAAGCTCGAAGATCGGGATCCGCAAGCCTGATCCCCGCATCTATCAAATGATGTGTGAGACACTCGGCGTGGACCCGGCAGCGTGCATTTATCTCGACGATTTGGGCATCAATCTAAAGCCTGCCAAGGCCATGGGGATGCGGACCATTAAGGTGACCTCCGAAGCCCAATTGCTGGAAGAACTTGGCGGTCTATTAGGTCGGACTTGGAATTAGGCCGAACACGAACCACCGCCCAGCACGCAGAATTTGGCGCAATGGGGATGGTTCAAACGGACCGATCCAAGGCTTCCTGCCAAGGTCTCACCCATTTCAAACTCCGGCTCGTAAGGCAGTAAGGTACAGGGCAAAACGACGGGCGCCACAGCACCTTTGCGTTTGACGATCATGCGAGAACTCGCGCACATCAGGCCCTTCGGATCTACCCCCAAAATCCCCCAACAGGCCGGGGTGATTTCTGGTACATCGACGCGCGCATCCATTTCCGGGAAGAGCACCAGCGAGAGGGGCTGTTCAACGTCAATCGGCCAATTGCGCGCTGCGACAAGTGCGCGAAAGCCTGCCTGACTTGCCTCTTGGCTTTCGCCCCATAAGGTTCGCCCGGCAATGGCGAGCTTCGCCCCTTGGGCCGCCAGCCAATCAAGGCCCACACAGGTCTCTTCAAATCCCCCCTCGCCGCGTTCTTGGTCATGGAAGCTGGCGCTCCAATGATCGAGGCTGACGCGGAAAGTCAGTTGGTCGCCAAAGCGGGTGATCAGGCCTTGGACGCCTTCTTGCACGCGCGGGCGCATCATGGGTCGCATGGCATTGGTCAAAAGCAGAACCGGATGCCCGCGCTCCAAAGCAAGGGTCAGGATTTCAATGATATCGGGGTTGAGGAAAGGCTCGCCGCCCGTAAAGCCAATCTCGACGGCCCCTGGTTGGACCACTGCCAACTCGTCCAGAAACGGCGTTACATCTTGTGGGGTCAGATAGACCAAGCGGTCATTGGTGGGGGAGCTTTCAATATAGCAATTCACGCAGGTGATATTGCACAGCGTCCCGGTATTGAACCACAGCGTTTGAAAGCCTTCAAAGGCCACAAAGGCCCGCTCCTCCCCCTTGGCCGTGCGCAAGGGGTCTTGGAATTTTAGTGGGGATAGCGTGGCTTGCATGAATACATCCGTCGGGCTCGACCAGTTTCAACCTATGACATAGGTCGGAACAATCAAGCTATCCCCTGTCGAAGATCAGTCTCAGCGGCGCGCTTTCACGGGGACAGCCAAGGCCCCCGGACGTCGGGGATCCGCGGCACCAAGAAAGAGCCCATTCTCAATCATGATGGACTGCGCACTGCCCATGGTCTCGTCTGAGGTCACTTTATGGCCCAT
>NZ_JBMLTR010000103.1:0-1186 GCF_049239865.1 Aquidulcibacter sp. | reverse complement strand
AACGATCCGATCTTCTATCATAATCGCGGCGACACGACTTATTGGAACGAATCCGCGACAATGGGTGACTTTTCGGGCCTAGATGATCTCATGACCGAGAACCCGCGCGTCATTCAGGGTATGATCGACATTTATGGAAAATGGATCGATGATTTTGGGATTGACGGATTCCGTGTGGACACGGCCCGCCACGTCAATCCCGAGTTCTGGCAAGCCTTTGTGCCGGCTATGTTGGCCCGAGCTAAGGCAAAGGGCATTGAGAATTTTCATATTTTCGCAGAAATTGGCAGCGTGGAGCTGGAACCGGGCAAGCTTGCTTTGCACACACGCGTTGATGGATTTCCTGCGACGATCGACTTTGCCTTTCGTCGCGCAGTGCTCGACGCCGTCTCGGGCAGTGCGGGGACTAACAAATTATGGGAGCTCTTCTTCCAGGACCCGCTCTATCCCAATGGCGAGGCCACCGCCCGCCAACAGCCGACCTTTATCTCGAGCCATGATCACGGGCGGCTAGGCTTCTATATTCGAACGGCTTTGCCACATGTCTCCGACACAGAACTTTTGGCGCGGGTAAAACTCGCCCACGCTCTCATGATAACACTGCGCGGTGTGCCGACACTGTATGCAGGTGATGAGCAAGGCTTTGTGGGTGATGGTTGGGACAAGGATGCACGCGAACCCTTATTTGCATCCCAAGTCGCGGCTTATAATGACAATCGCTTATTAGGCACCGAGGCAACCAATGCGGTTGCCAATTTCAATCAAACCCATCCCCTATATCGTTTTATTGCAGAGCTTTCCGCCCTACGACGCACCCATCCAGCCTTGCGTCGAGGCACGCAAAAGGTGCGCAACTACGCTGATGCACCGGGATTATTTGCGATTTCGCGACATGATCCAGACTCTGGGGAAGAAGTCCTCTTGGTATTCAATACCGCCCTAACCCCGCTTAATACGCATGTAGAATTGGACACAAAGGCAAAGTCACTCACCGCGCTTTATGGCCAATGCCCGACGGGCCCGAGGGCACCTGGCTCTGTAGCCGTCTCGTTGCCGCCACTCGGCTTTATTGCCTGTCAGGTCAAGTAAAGGGCACAAAGTCCAGGCTCTAATTCTTAAATCCGCGAACCAAGTCCACCAGCGGCTGTTGGCTGACCTTGATCGTACCCGTCGCAGGTCGGTCGAG
>NZ_JBMLTR010000102.1:0-29833 GCF_049239865.1 Aquidulcibacter sp. | reverse complement strand
GGGTGTTGCGGGGCGAATTTGTGCTGCCGATCTGGATCTATTTTGGTGCAACCTAGGTTTCACCAAAATAGATCATCGAGCTTGCCCGCGACATCTGGGTCGTCAAGTGCGCAGCTTTGCTGCGTCGCTAAGCGATCCGTTTTCAAAGAAAACGGACACTTGACTACCCAGAGGTCGCAAGAACAATGGAGTTAGCGGTTTGGTGAGACAGAAGGTTCACCAAAACGCTTCTAGATAGAAACCCCACCAAAAGGACCGCGCAGCACAAGCTGCGCCTGCCGCCGCGATGACAAGCGCAACTTTTGTTGCGCGCTCCTTTACCCCCACCTGTCATCCCCGCCGCAGCGAAGTGGAGAGCGGGGACCTCACTGAGTTTGCGGAACAAGGTCCCGGATCGGCTAACGCCGTCCGGGATGACAAATTATGCGGCGGAACCGTCCATTCAGCCCGTTTAAGCCGCAGCCGATACCCGACCCAAAGCGCACTGTTGCCACAAGTCGGACAAGGCCGTCACCAGACGCTCGATATCAGCGTCGCTATGCAAAGGCGATGGCGTAATGCGCAGTCGCTCAGTGCCGCGAGGAACGGTCGGATAATTGATCGGTTGGATATAGATGCCAGAGCGTTCCAACAGCCAATCGCTGATCATTTTGCATTTCACAGGATCGCCCACCATCACCGGAATGATGTGGCTGTCATTGGCCATGCAGGGAATGCCAACGGCTTCCAAACGACGGCGCACCAACGCGACGCGGTCTTGATGACGCTCACGCTCTGCCGCGCTCGCCTTCAAGTGACGGATGCTGGCGCAAGCACCGGCGGCGACCGATGGTGGCAATGCGGTTGTAAAAATGAAGCCCGAGGCAAAGCTGCGAATGAAGTCGCAGAGCGCCGTGGATGCTGCGACATAGCCGCCGAACACGCCAAAAGCTTTGCCCAATGTGCCTTCAATCACGGTCAGGCGGTCCATCAAGCCTTCCCGCTCGGCCACGCCACCGCCGCGTGGGCCGTAGAGGCCGACGCCATGGACTTCGTCCAGATAGGTCATGGCGCCATATTTTTCTGCCACATCGCAGATCGCGGCGATTGGGGCGATATCGCCATCCATCGAATAGACTGATTCAAACGCGACCAGCTTTGGCTGTTCTGGCGGCAGGCTGGCCAGAACGCGCTCTAGGTCTTCGGTGTCATTATGCTTGAAGATACGCACTTCGGCACGGCTATGGCGAATGCCTTCAATCATCGAGGCGTGATTGCCTTCATCGGAAACAACGACGCAATTGGGGATTTTGCTTGCCAAGGTGCTCAGGGCCGCCCAGTTCGACACATAGCCAGACGTGAACAAAAGGGCTGCTTCCTTGCCATGCAAGTCCGCCAGCTCTTGCTCGAGCAAGATGTGATAATGATTGGTGCCCGAGATGTTGCGCGTGCCACCGGCACCGGCACCACAGCGATCAATCGCTTCATGCATGGCGGCCAGAACTTTAGGATGTTGGCCCATGCCGAGATAATCGTTCGAACACCAAACCGTCACTTCATGGACACCGCCATCAGCATGACGCGTCGCGCGCGGGAATTGACCCGCATGACGCTCAAGGTCTGCAAAAACGCGATAGCGACCCTCGGCGCGAAGCGCGTCCAGTTGGCTGTTGAAATAGGCTTGGTAGTCCATGTTATTTCCCCTCCCGACAGCCTGGCGGTGCTTTCACCACCACCAAGCCGTTTTGTTATCTGTTTGGCAAGCGACTTACCAAACGGGTTGCAGCCGAACGTTGCTGGGTAGCTCATTCGAAAGTGTTGGTAGCAGATAGAGACTGACGAAGGTTGCAGCGACTTGCGCGCTCCACCCCAGTCGTTTTAGGCCGTTCATGATGCCGCCTTCTGCTTTGGCAGCCTCAATCTTGTCTGACAGAATGCGCAGGCGCTCAAAGCCCGCGCGGAATGTTGGATTGTCGCTGTCCAGCATGACTGGGAAGACCTGCTTGGAGATCTCGGTCGTCAGCGAAAACACCTGATAATCATAATCGGTTGGGTTGACCCCCAAGGCCTTGTGGAAGGCCGGACGGGCGTGGTCGCGCACATACATGGTGGCATAGACCGACAAGAGGAAGAAGCGGATCCAGAGCTTATTGGCACCCTGCAACAAAGTCGGGTCAGCGCGCATGATCAAAGCAAAGGCTTCGCCATGGCTGAACTCATCATTGCACCATTCCTTGAACCAGTTAAAAATCGGATGGAATTTGTGCTCTGGATTGCGCTCTAATTGCCGGAAGATGGTGATATAGCGCGCATAGCCAATCTTCTCCGACAGATAGACTGCATAGAAGATAAATTTCGGCTTGAAGAAGGTATATTTCTTGGTCTTTGTCAAAAAGCCCAAGTCCACGCCAATGCCAAAATCCTTCAGACTTTCATTGATAAAGCCTGCATGGCGCGATTCATCGCGGGCCATATATTTGAACAGCGCCTTGATGTCTGGATTAGACACGCGCTTGACGATCTCGGCATAGAGCACACAGCCCGAGAATTCAGACGTGATCGAGCTGACCAAAAAGTCCACAAACTCGCGGCGTAATTCAGGGTCGAGATCGTCGAGGCGATTGTCGAACGCGGCGTCGCGCTTAAAGTGACCACGGCGCGGATCGGCCGCCATAGCCGACAGCATTTGGTCCCATTCTTCGCGAACCAAGGATACGTCGATCTTGTCCATCGCCGCATAATCGGTGGTGTAAAAGCGCGGGCTCAGGATCGTGTCGGTCTTGGCCAGTTGGGTGGTGTCGAGATAGGAATCGTCAAAAGTGGCTGCGGTCATGGCAGTTTCCCCGGTGTGAAGCTGACTTCATAGAGCTCGAAAAGCTCAAAATAAGAGGCGACTTTGATCCAAAGTCTTTCAAGGGCTGTCGCACGGATAATCTTGACACCCCGATGGAGCGTGCAGGATTCGCCAAACGACAGCCGGATCGGGGGTCCTTGGACTATCATCTTGTCGCCCGGTCCGAGGATGGAGTCATCGTCCAGAGAGACATGGGCATGGAGGCTATTCTCATCATGCTGAATCTCAATGGTACAAGTTGTCACATGCGTGGCCCGCTTGAGCACATCTGGCCATTGCAAGGTCCAGAATTCAGGTTGTTGGTGAAAGAGATAGGAATTGCTCATGACCGGACCAGCTCCATCGCTTGCGAAGTGTAAAAGCCGCTGACGACACGCGTTGTGCGACCGATTGTCCAGCCTACCATACGCGGGTCAGAAGCCACCGCCTTGCGTAAGAACGCCTCGCTGACAGGCTCAATCGCCGGAGCGCGATCAGAGCGCGGGAACAAAAGCCCCACGGTGTGCATGAGGGTCAGAAGCGGGGTCTTGGGCGCAAAGGTAAAGACGATCGAGCCACGGCATCTGGCCGCCAAGGACGATAGGGCCGTCATAATTTCATCGCGCGGGTAATGGATCAAGGAATCCATTGAAACGATATGATCATAGGTGCCATGGGCTGGGTCGAGCATATCGCCGACGCGGAACTCAATCGCGCCAGGAGCGGGATCGATAGGAGCGCGCTCACCCGCCACCGAAACCAAGCTGGCGGCGACATCTACAGCTACCACATTCGCCCCGCGATGAGCCGCGATGACGGCCAAAGCACCGGTGCCGCACCCTGCATCTAAGATACGCTTGGCGGTCAAAGACTCTGGCAACCAAGAAACCAGAATCTCACGCATTTGATCGCGACCAGCCCTCACGGTTGCGCGGATTTTGCTGACGGGTGCCGTTGAGGTCAGCTGTGCCCACGTGTCCGACGCCGTGCGATCAAAATAGGTCTCAAGGCGTTGGCGGCGCTCAACATAGGTGGTGGTCAACATGTCGAAAGCTCCCGATCAATCAAAGCCAAGGAAGTCAAAGATGTCGCGGTCTTTCATCGGCTCGGCTTTCAGCTCTTTCGTGCCAACCCACAACGAGGCAGCCAGACGAAGATACTCATTCTGCACTGCCTCGAGCTCGGGGGAGGGCTCCATTTCAAACAAAGTCGACTTCTTCAGACGCGAGCGGCGAATAACGTCGAGGTCTGGGAAGTGCGCAACCCGCTCTAGGCCGCAAGCCGCATTAAAGCGGTCGATCTCGTCAGTGTCCTTGCTGCGATTGGCAATGACGCCGCCTAAGCGCACGTCATAATTTTTCGACTTCGCTTTAATGGCCGCCAAAATCCGATTCATGGCGAAGATGGAGTCAAAATCATTGGCGGTGACGATCAAGGCGCGCTCAGCATGTTGCAAAGGGGCAGCAAAGCCACCGCACACCACGTCGCCCAGCACGTCGAAGATCACCACATCGGTGTCTTCCAACAAATGGTGCTCTTTCAGGAGCTTCACCGTTTGCCCGACGACATAACCACCGCAGCCGGTGCCGGCTGGCGGACCGCCAGCTTCAACGCACATCACGCCATTATAGCCTTCATAGACATAATCTTCCGGGCGCAATTCTTCGCTGTGGAAATCAACGCTTTCCAGGACATCGATGACGGTCGGCACAAGCCGCTTGGTCAAGGTAAAGGTGCTGTCATGCTTGGGGTCGCAGCCGATTTGAAGCACGCGCTTACCCAGCTTGGAGAAGGCCGCCGACAAATTGGAGGAAGTGGTGCTCTTGCCAATTCCGCCCTTGCCATAAATGGCAAAGACCTTTGCTTTGCCAATCTGCAAATTGGGATCCAGCTCTACTTGAACGCTGCCTTCACCGTCACCGCGCAATGAAGGCGCGCGCGTGATCGGGGTCGCTCTGGGTTTCAGGCCGCGGGGTAGGTCTAATAGAGCCATGGGTTCTTCTCCTAGGTCAGGCAGCGGCGGCTGCGATGCCTTCCAAATTGTCTTCAAGTTCATCACTGGCATTGCGGAGCGCTTCCAAAGTCGCGCTGTCGGGCTGCCAATAATTGCGGGCGTGGGCTTCCAAGAGGCGGTTAGCCATCCGGGCGGAAGCTTTCGGGTTGAGGGCGGCCATGCGTTGGCGCATGGCGTCATCGAGCACATAGGTCTCGCTGATTTTTTGATAGACCCAAGGCTGGACCTGACCGGTCGTGGCCGACCAGCCCATGGTGTTGGTCACTTGGGCTTCGATTTGGCGCACGCCTTCATAGCCATGCGACAACAGGCCTTCATACCAGCGTGGGTTCAGCATGCGGGTATGGGTTTCAAAGGTAACTTGCTCAGCCAAAGTGCGGATCTTGCCATCGCCTTGGGTTTGGTCGGAAATATAGACAGGCACATCCACGCCGCGGGCGCGCTTCACCGCTTTGGTGATCCCACCCAAAGTATCGACATAATGGTCAATCGTGGTGACGCCGAGCTCTACCGAGTCGAGGCCTTGATAGGTGAGATCGACCGTCTTTAAGATGCCTTCCAACACAGCCGACTGGCGCATCGGTGGGCCCTTGCGGCCATAGGCAAAGCATTTGCGGCTTTGATAGGCCTCGGCCAATTCATTTTCATCTGTCCAGCAGCTGGCATCAATCATCTGATTGACATTGGCACCATAGGCCCCGTCGGCATTGGTGAAGACGCGCAGGGAGGCAGTCTCCAGATCGCAGCCACTTTGCGCTTGTTGGGCCAAAGCATGCTTGCGGACAAAGTTCATGTCGTCAGGCTCATCCGCGCTGGCGGCGAGCCAAGCGGCCTCAGCCAGCATGCGGGTTTGCAAAGCCAAAAGATCGCGGAAAATCCCGGACAAGGTCATCACGACATCGATGCGAGGCCGGCCAAGCTCTTCCAGCGGAATAAGCTCTGCCCCACATAGGCGTCCATAACTATCAAACCGTGGCCGCGTGCCCATCAGATAGAGCGCTTGCGAAATCGTGCTGCCTTCGCTCTTCAGATTGTCCGAGCCCCAGAGCACCATAGCGATGGTTTCTGGGAAGGCACCGGTTTCATCCATATGCCGGTCGAGCAGCTTGCGGGCCTGCCGTGCGCCATCATGGCTGGCAAAGGCACTTGGCAGACGGAACGGGTCAAAGCCATGCAGATTGCGCCCGGTTGGCAGAACCGCTGGCGTGCGAACCAAATCGCCACCCGGTGCAGGGCGGATATAGCCACCATCAAGGGCATGGATCAGGGCTGACAGCTCATGGTCCGTCTCCATCAACACATTGCTTTCAGCCAAAGCTTCCAAGCGTTCGATCAGGGTACGGTTCGATTTCAGTCCACCGGCCTCGATAGCGTCGGAAGGGCTTCCGCCCTCGACCAAAGCCTCGATCACCGAACGGGGCAAAGCGGTTTCGGGGACGCCATTGGCCATCGCCAGTAACAAGTCGATCCGCTCTGCCTTTGAGGGGGCTTGGCCGATGACGTGCAGGCCTTCTGGGATCAGCGCATCATTCAATTCGCTAACGCGGGCCTGCAACGTCTCCATCTCAACCGCACAAGGGCCGTGCCACACGGGGGTGGCAGGGGCGAGGTCTAGGGCCGCAGCTTGGCTCTGGATCAGTTCGATCAGGCTGTCGCGATCAACGCTGTCACCATTTTTGGCCCCATGCCAACGACCGATGCTTTCACGCAAATCCTGCAGGCCTTTGTAGAGGCCAGCTTGCACAATCGGCGGGGTCAAATAACTGATCAAGGTCGCGCCGCCGCGACGTTTGGCCAAAGCGCCTTCCGAAGGATTATTGGCGGCATAGAGATAATAGTTTGGAATGTCGCCGATTAAGCGCTCTGGCCAGCAGTCTCCAGTCAAGCCCACTTGCTTGCCGGGCATGAATTCCAACGCGCCATGGGTGCCAAAATGCAGGAGGGCCGAGGCCTTAAAGTCTTCGCGCAGATAGCGATAGAAGGCCGAAAACGCGTGGGTGGGCGAGAAGCCCGCTTCAAACAACAGGCGCATCGGATCGCCCTCATAGCCAAAGCCTGGCTGGAGGCCGACAAAGACGCGACCAAATTGCGCGCCCAGAATGAAGATCGAGCGGCCATCACTGAGTTGGCGACCGGGCGCTGGGCCCCATTGCGCTTCAATCTGACCCAAATGACGTTCGCGGCGCACATGGTCGTCCACCGAGATACGGGTGTGGACATTAGCATCGGTGCCAAAACGGGCAGAATTTCCGATCAGGAGCTGGTCGCGCAGGGCGTCCACCGACTCTGGCAAGACCACATCATAGCCTTCGGCCTTCAATGTGGTCAGCGTATTAAACAAGGACGCGAAAACGGCGAGATAGGCGGCAGAGCCAACCGATCCGGAGTTCGGTGGGAAGTTAAAGAGGACGATGCCCAAATTGCGCTCTGCCCGCTCTGTCCGGCGAAGCTTGACCATTTTGGCGACGCGATCAGCTAAAGTCTCGGCGCGCTCGGGGCACACCCGCATACGCGGTGGACCTTTTTCTTCGTCAAACGTGCAGCCATGGCTACAGCCGCTGCAGGCAACGCCCGAACCATCCGAACGGCCGCCATAGACGATGGGGGCGGTTGCGCCGTCCAGTTCTGGGATGGCGACCATGATGGTGGATTCAACCGGCGACAGGCCCATGTGCGAGCCGCCCCAGCCTTGCAAAGTCTGAAACTCCAGCGGCTGGGCGGAGACATAGGGCACATCCAGCTCTGCCAACACTTTTTCGGCCGCGACCGCATCATTGTAAGCAGGGCCACCGACGAGCGAGAAGCCAGAAAGCGAAACAATCGCGTCCACCGTAACGCGGCCATCGCGCATAAAGAACTTCTCAATGGCGGGCCGAGAATCGAGGCCACTCGCAAAAGCTGGAATGGCGCGAAGACCGCGCGCCTCTAAAGCTTCGATCACGCCTGCATAATGACCAGCATCGTCGGACAAGACATAAGAGCGCAACAAGAGGACGCCGACGGTGCCCTTATAGTCCCGGCGCAGCTCTGGCAAAGCCGACAAGCTTTCGCAGATGCGTTGTTCGGCTTGAGGGTGAAACAGACCAACTTCGGGATAATCGATCGGGGCTGCAGCGTTCATTGCGCCGCGCAATTCCTTGCGTTCGCCATTGGCATAGCGGCCAATCAGATTGCGAACCATGGAGACGACATTTTCTTGCGAGCCCGACAGCCAATATTGCATGGTCAGGAAATAATGACGCAGGTCTTGGGCGGGGCCGGGAATATATTTCAACAATTTAGGCAAGCGGCGCAGCATGGCCATTTGGCCAGCACCAGAGCTTGCGCCCGACTTCGTCTTATTGCCGCGCAAGCGCTTCAACATCGCCAGCGGGCCCTTGTCAGAACCATCCATGCTGAAATTGCCCAGCTTGGTCATTTTCACAACTTCGCCGGCCGACATAATGCCGATCATGGCATCACAATGATCCCGGCGCGCCATCAGTGCTGGCAAGACTGCTTGAATGTGCTCGTCGATGAACATCATGGAGACGAGGATGATGTCGCCTTTAGCGATATCGCGATGGCAGGCTTCCAGCGCGCCGGGCTTTTCAGCCCAATCGGTGGCTGCGTGCATGTCGACCCGAATGCCGGGATTCTCAGCGGACAAAGCGTCGGAAGCGCGTTGCACCAAGGTGCGCAGATGATTGTCGAGCGTGACGACGACCACCCGTACCGGTGTGCCCCCATCCTGTGGGCGCGAGCTAGGGCCGTCTTCAGCGTGCGAAGTGGCTTTTGGCATCGTAAAGCGCCTCAATCGAGATGGTCTCTAGGCCCTGTTCGGCGGCGTAACGCTCGGTGTTGCGCTTGGCCTTGCCACGGACAAAGAAGGGGATTTTCGACAGTTCTTTGCTGGCTTCTGGGCTCCAATTCACGACAGTGATGGTTTCTTGGGTCGTCGCTTGTGCCGCCATAGGGACGAAATCAGGCTCTGGCACTGGCTGGGCAGCAGCCTCGTTCTTGGCATGACCACCGAGATGGGAAGGCCCTGCCGCATCATTGAACTCAAAGTCCTCACGGAACATGGTCAACAAATGCTCTTCCAAGCCCATCACCAAAGGATGGACCCAGGTGTCGAACAGCACATTCGCGCCTTCAAAGCCCATCACGGGGGCATAGCGGGCGGGGAAGTCTTGTACGTGAACGGGTGCGGAAATCACGGCGCAAGGAACGCCGAGGCGCTTGGCGATGTGACGTTCCATTTGCGTGCCCAAAACCAGTTCGGGCTGGAGCGCGGCAATGGTTTCTTCGACCAGCAAATAATCGTCGGTGATCAAGGCTTCGACGCCCATCTCTGCCGCGCAGGCCCGCACATCGCGCGCGAACTCACGATTATAGCAACCAAGGCCAACCACTTCGAAGCCAAGCTCTTCCTTGGCGACACGGGCTGCTGCCATGGCATGGGTGGCGTCGCCAAACACGAAAACGCGCTTGCCAGTCAGATAATTGGAATCCACCGAACGCGACCACCAAGGCATGTGCGAGCCGTGTTGAGCCAAGACAGGCTCCGGGTCGACACCAGCCAAAGCGGCCACTTCACGGACAAACTCGCAAGTGGCTTGGAAGCCCATTGGAATGGTGCGAACGGCCTTTTGGCCATATTGGCGCTCTAGCCAACGCGCGGCGGTGTCGGCAATCTCGGGATAGAGCACGACATTGAAGTCGGCCTGCGGCAAGCGGCGAATGTCGTCTGCCGTAGCGCCCATCGGGGCGGCGACATTGATTTCAATCCCCATTTGATTGAGCAAGCGGGTGATCTCAATCACGTCATCACGGTGGCGGAACCCTAACGCCGTTGCGCCCAAAATATTGCAGCTTGGCTTTGCGCCCTCAGCCTTAGGAGCAGGCGCTTCAGTCGCGAGGCCCCGGACGATTTGATAAAAGGTCTCAGCCGCGCCCCAATTTTCCTTCTTTTGATAGGAAGGCAATTCCAGCGTGATGGTGGGGACGGGCAAGTTCAGCGCGCGCGCCAAGCCGCCTGGATCATCCTGAATCAGTTCTGCGGTGCAAGATGCGCCTACCAGCATGAGGTCTGGATCAAAGCGCTCAAACGCATCGCGCGCGGCAGTCTTGAAGATTTCAGCGGTATCGGTGCCAAGGTCGCGGGCTTGGAAGGTGGTGTAAGTCACGGGAGGCCGCGCGCCGCGACGCTCAATCATCGTGAACAATAGGTCGGCATAGGTATCGCCTTGCGGCGCATGCAGGACAAAGTGGACACCCTTCATCGCGGTTGCGATGCGCATCGCCCCAACGTGGGGAGGGCCTTCATATGTCCAGACCGTCAACTGCATGACCCTAAACCTTCAAGACAGAGCGGCGGAAAAGCGGGCGGGCAAACAGTCCGGCTAAGTCACCGGCACAGTCGAACCCATGGACAGGTGAGAAGACGAGTTCGATCGACCATTTGGTCGAGATGCCTTCCATTTCGAGAGGATTGGCGAGACCCATGCCGCAAACAACCAAGTCTGGCTTGGCTTCGCGGCAACGGTCCAACTGACGGTCGACGTCTTGGCCCTCACTCAAGGTGACATTGTCGGGCAGATATTCCATCTCGGCGCTGAGGAGCTGGCGGTTGAGGTAAGGCGTGCCGACTTCGATCAACTTCATGTCGAGTTCGCGCGACAAGAAGCGCGCGAGGCTGGGTTCCATTTGCGAGTCTGGGAAGAAGAAGATGCTTTTGCCAGCCAAATGCTGCTTTTGCGCTTCTAAGGCGCGCTTAGCCCGCTCCCGCCCCGGTGCGACAACGGCCAGGAAATGAAGCTCTGAGATGCCAAACGCATCGGCAGCGGCTTTCAGCCAATGGGTCGTGCCCTCTGCGCCAAACGGGAACAGCGCAGGCAGATGTTGCGCGCCACGCTCTGTCAGGGCGCGGGCCGTCTCGCCCAAGAAGGGCTGGGCCAGCAGGAATTTCGTGTTGGGCCCGATTGCAGGGATGGATTGCGAGTTGCGCGGCGGGAAGAAATGAACCGGCCCGATACCCAACTGATTGAACAGGCGGGAGAATTGGTCTTCCACAATGTCGGGCAATGTGCCGACGACCAAGAGCGAGGCTGGTGCCTCCTCGGACGCAACCGGTGCTTCTGGGATCATCGCCACCAAGCACGCATCTTCGCCTTGGGTGAAGGTCGTCTCAATGCCGCTGCCGGAGTAATTGAGAACACGAACAGAAGGACTGTGCTTCGTCGACAAACGCTCTGCTGCGCGCGACAAATCGAGTTTAATCACTTCTGACGGGCAAGAGCCGACCAAGAAGAGCAATTTGATGTCGGGACGGCGCGACAAGAGCCTGTCCACCACTCGGTCAAGCTCCTCGTTGGCGTCTACCAGACCGGCCAAATCCCGCTCTTCCATGATCGCGGTTGCAAAGCGAGGCTCCGCAAACACCATCACGCCAGCGGCCGATTGGATCAGATGCGCGCAGGTTCTGGAGCCAACAACCAAGAAAAACGCGTCTTGTATCTTACGATGCAGCCACACGATGCCAGTAAGGCCGCAGAACACTTCCCGCTGGCCCCTTTCACGAAGAACGGGGCGCGCCTCAGAATTCGGGCTTATCAACGTGACCGCGTCGCTCATGCTCAAGAAGCCTCGTCGGTTTCGCTATGGACGTGCTTCGTATGCGTGACAGAACTGGAGCCCGCATGAGCGGGCCAAGGATTGGCAAATTGCAAAAGACCCTCAATCCAACGTGTTAGAATGGATGGGGAGGTCTTTTTTCGCTCAGAGGCCCTACCGACAGAAGTCTCAGAAACACGCCATTCGTGTGAGTTAGAAGGCTGCATCAACATCGGAATTCTCCAGCAGAAATCGGACCTCTGATAAGGTCATCCCGCAAGGTATGCCTCCCTCTCACATCTTGTCAATAGAAATAGACGTCCAAAACTTTTGACAGTCACTAGACGAACAAACTCTTGCAATTTGTTCCTGTGGTGAGACAGTCATAAATGATGCAGGTAGCAGATGAGGTTAGGGTGGAATCTTCGACAAGTCGTTCACCGGGCGTTGGGCCAGACGATCCGAGGATAACCCAAGCGCTGAACGCCCCGGCGCCAGCACGTTCTCTGTGTACCGATTGCGGGATATCGCGCACGTCAGACCCGAAACGCTGTGGGCGGGCCTGTCAATTCATCAGCCCGAACTATCCAGAGATGGAAACCCAAGTACACGGGCGCGCCCGTGATACCGAAGCGGGCGACGAATTATTCTTTGGCCCTGTGAAGGCCATGTATCAAGCCAAGCTGAATGCGCCCTTGCATGGCGCGCAATGGACCGGGATCACCACCCGCCTTGCCGAGCGCTTACTGGAAACCCGAGCGGTTGATGCGGTGCTGACCATGAAGCCCGACCCAGAAGATCGCTGGCGGCCCGTGCCGACTTTGGTGACAGAAGCTTCAGAGCTGGCCCATTGCCGCGGCATGCGGATGGGCTATGCGCCTTTATTGGCCTTGTTAGAGCCCGCGCGCGAGCTGGGCTATAAGCGCCTCGCAGTCATCGGCATTCCCTGCCAAGTCTATGCTCTGCGGGCGCTGGAAGCCGAATTGGGATTTGAGCGGCTTTATGTGATTGGCACGCCCTGCTCAGATAATACCACCACCGAAAGCTTCCACCAGTTTCTGGACCTTCTCTCGGATCAGCCCGAGACCATCAGCTATTTGGAGTTCCGAGCCGATTACCATGTCGAGCTGCGGTTTGATGATGGCCACAAGCAGATCATCCCTTTCTTGCAATTGCCGATCTCGAAACTCCCGCCCGACTTCTTCCCGCTGACCTGCCGGACTTGTGTCGATTATACCAATGCGCTGGCCGACATGACGGTTGGCTATATGGGTGGGCAGGGCGAGCAATGGTTGTTGGTCCGCAATGAACGCGGTGAAGAATTGCTGTCGCTTTTGGGCGATGAAGTCGCTTTGACCGCCCCAACCAGCCATGGCAAGCGCGCCGGCGCGGTTAAGGGCTTTAAAGCCAATGTAGAGCGGGCGGCTGGTGGCCTACCTTTGCGCGGCATGCCCAATTGGGTGCGGCCTTTGGTGGGCTGGCTGATGCCGAGAGTTGGTCCCCGCGGCTTAGAGTTTGCCCGCACCCGTGTGGAGATGAAGGCGATTGAAACAGTGCTTCACCTGCGCCGCGAAGAGCCGCAGCGCATGAAAAATATGATCCCCGACCATGTCTGGCAATTGACCGCACCCTATGGCCTCACCTCTGACAGCCAAGAGCGCAAGCCAGTTGATGAGTCAGATGCTAAGGTTCAATCTGCGGCTGAAGCAGGTGCCTAAAGCCAACCCCTTCCTTTCGGAGCCTTTTTGATGCGTATCGCTTTCCCCTTCACAGCCATTGTCGGCCAAGACGACATGAAGCTGGCCATGCTGATCGCAGCAACAGATCCAGGCATTGGCGGGGTGATGGTGTTTGGTGATCGCGGTACGGGCAAGTCGACCGCCGTGCGGGGCTTGGCCGCCCTTTTGCCCCCGATCAAGATGGTCAAGGCCTGTCAATATCATTGCGATCCGAGCGCCGATAAATCCAGTTGCGCCACGGGCTGTGTCCACCGTTTGGAGGGGGAGATACCCGATGTGGGCGAGATGGCCACGCCCGTGGTCGACTTTCCCTTGGGTGCCACAGAGGACCGCGTTGTCGGTGCCCTTGATCTGGAGCGCGCGCTGACCCAAGGCGAAAAGCATTTCGAGCCCGGCTTATTGGCCCGCGCCAATCGCGGCTTTCTCTATATCGACGAAGTCAATTTGCTCGATGACCATCTGGTCGATTTGCTGCTCGATGTTGCGGCTTCGGGGGAAAATGTGGTCGAGCGCGAAGGCTTGAGCGTGCGCCATCCGGCGCGCTTCGTGCTGATCGGCAGTGGCAACCCGGAAGAAGGGGAATTGCGGCCGCAATTGCTGGATCGCTTTGGTCTGTCCGTCGACGTCAAGACCCCTGACGAATTGGCCTTACGCGTGGAAGTCGTGCGGCGTCGCGACTCCTTTGACCGCGATAGCGCGGGCTTTGCCGCCCGTCAGGCTGAGGCCGAGGCCGCCGTTCGCGAAAAGATTGTCGCAGCACGCGGTCGTTTAAGCGAAGTCGAAACCCCCGATGCCGCGCTGGAATGGGCGTCGCGCCTGTGTATGGCCGTCGGGGTCGATGGATTGCGCGGCGAGCTGACTTTGATCCGTGCTGCCCGCGCCGTTGCCGCGCTCGAAGGTGATACCAAGGTGGAAGACCATCATTTGCGCGGGATTGCGGTGATGGCCTTGCGCCACCGCCTGCGCCGCAATCCGCTCGATGAGACCGGCTCGTCCACCCGAATTGAACGCGCCATGTCTGACCTGTTTGGCTCATGACCCAAGAGGCGCAGACGGATAGCCTGCCTTGCGCCGCGTGGCCGGAAGCGCTGTTGATCGCCACCTTGTTTGCGATGGACCCCCATGGCTTGGGCGGCATTTCGATCAAAGGGCGCAGCAGCCCGTTTTTTGATGCTTGGCTCGATCTATTGAAAGAGCTGTTGCCAGAAGGCGCGCCTCTGCGCCGCTGCCCCGTGCAGACCGGTGATGACCGTCTACTCGGCGGCCTTGATCTCGCAACCAGCCTCGCGCTCGGCCAACCCGTTGTGCAGCGCGGTCTGTTAAGCGAAGTCGATGGCGGGGTCTTGGTTCTGCCGATGGCAGAGCGCTTGAGCTCCGCCACCGCCGCACGGATCGCTGCCGCTTTGGATGAAGGCCAGTTTCAGCTGGAGCGCGACGGTTTGACGTCGCTTCTGCCCGCGCGGTTTGGCCTGATCCTGCTGGATGAGAGCATCGGCCCTGAGGAATCCCCACCCTTTGCCCTGTTAGAGCGGTGTAGTTTCCGCCTCGACGGCAATGGACTGGGTCTTGCGGATTTGGCTGGCGATGGCCTCAGCCTTGAAGACATTCAACGCGCGAAAGCGGCTCTGCCCAGCGTCGGGCTAGAGCAAGACGCGCTCGTCGATGCGATCTGCGAAGCGGCCCAAGCCTTTGGCCTACATTCTGCACGGCCCGCGCTTTTGTGCTTGCGGGTTGCGCGCATGGTGGCGGCTCTGGATGGTCGCAAGGCGGCGAGTTTGGGCGATGTGACGTTAGCCGCTCAGCTGGTGCTCGCCCCACAAGCCTTGCAATTACCGCCACCGCCAGAAGAGCCGACGCTAGACGAGGCTGACCAACAACCAGAAAACCAAGACGAAGCAGACCCTGCCGAAGCAGAATCGGAGCCTGCACCGCCACCTGAAACCCCACCCGATACCCAAGCAGAGGCAGAGGCTAAGAACCAACCCAATCCCAGCGAAGTGCTGGTCGATGCCGTCAAATCTGCCCTGCCCGCTGAATTGATCGCCGCACTAGGAAGCCAAGCCAAGCCAAATCGACAAGGCCGTGCGAGTGGCAGTGGCGGCGGGGCGATGCAAAAGTCGCCGCTTCGCGGTCGGCCCATCCGCTCGCGCAGCGGAACCTTAAAGCCCGGCGAGCGCCTGAATATCATCGAAACCCTGCGCGCTGCGGCACCCTGGCAGAAGTTACGCCGCCGTCCGCAAGCCGAGGGCGCAACGGGCATGAAGCGCATCGAAGTCCGCAAGAGCGACTTCCGCATCCGCTGTTTCGCCCAGCCCAAAGAGGCCACCACCATTCTGGTTGTCGATGCGTCGGGCTCGTCCGCTTTTCAACGGCTGGCGGAAGCTAAGGGCGCGGTAGAGCTTTTGCTGGCGCAAGCCTATGTGGACCGCAGTCGCGTGGCCTTGGTCGCCTTCCGGAATGAAACAGCCGAAGTGCTATTGCCGCCAACCCGCTCGCTCGCCCGCGCACGTCGGCAATTGTCGGATTTGGCGGGCGGAGGCGGCACGCCCTTGGCGGCAGGGATCGATACGGCCCTGATGCTGGCCTTGGCAGAAAAAGCCAAGGGCCGCACGCCGCGCCTATTATTCTTGACCGATGGGCGCGGAAATATAGGCCGCGAGGGCAAAGGCGGCCGCGCTGTTGCGATGGCGGACGCGCTTTTAGCCGCTCGCGCCGTGGGCCTGTCCGACATAGCGGCTGTCCATATTGATACCTCCCCTTTCCCGCGTCCGGGGGCGCGCGAACTGGCAGAAGCCATGCGGGCGATTTACGCGCCTCTGCCCTATTTGAACGCGCAAGCCATAAGCGCCATTTGACCCCTTCAGCTAAACCTTTGATTTCAAGGGCAGTGGACGTAAGGCAGGGCCTTATGCCATAGAGTTTTGGTATCTGCTTTTTGGGGAAAGCTGGGCCATGGCTGTTGGGTTTACCGCTTTAGACTGGGTGATTTTGGGCGGTTATGTCGCCATCATCGCCATTGCCGGAATTTTGGCGACCAATAGCAAGATGGCCAAGGCCAATGATTATTTTCTGGCTGGCAACAACGTACCGATCTGGCTGGTTGCCATCTCGGTCCTCTCCACCAGCCAATCGGCGGCAACCTTTCTGGGTGCGCCAGATTCCAGCTATCGCGGTGATTTCACCTATTTGGGCAGCAATATCGGCGCGGCCTTAGGCGCAATCATTGTCGCCCTTGTCCTGATGCCGCGCTTTTATGCCATGCAGGCGACCACCGTCTATGAACTCCTCGAAAAGCGTTACGACCGTACGGCGCGGCAGGCAGCGGCGGGCATGTATTTGGTAGGCCGCGTGCTGGCCAGTGGCGCGCGCCTCTATCTGGCCGCCATTGCGGTTTCGATGATCATGTTTGGCGACATCGCGCCAGAACATATCGTCCAAGCTTCGCTTTTACTCTTGGTGTTTGGGCTGATCTTCACCTTTATCGGTGGCTTGAACGCCATCATCTGGAGCGATCTGGTTCAAGTCGCGATCTATGTTACCGCCGCTTTGACCGTAGTCGTCTTCCTCTTGATGAAGATCCCGGCTTCAGGTGTCGAGATTTGGCAGGGCCTTGCCCATACGCCAGAGGGCACCAATAAGCTGCAACTGATCGATTTCAGCCTGGATTTCAGCGCGCCCTTCTCCTTCTGGGCCCTGATTACCGGGGTGGCGATCTTGAATGCGTGTAATTTCGGCCTCGACCAAGACACGTCCCAGCGCCTCTTGGCCTGCAAGGATGCCAAGCAAGGCAATCAAGCCATGTTTGTTTCGGTGTTTGCCACCATCCCTGTCGTGCTGATCTTCATGACCATTGGCTCGCTTCTCTATGTCTTTTACCAGCGGCCAGACCTGATGATCCAAGAGGGCAGCCAAGAGGTGATGACCAAGTTTGATGGGCAAGACATAACCGTCTTCATGACCTTTATCCTGACCCAAATGCCACCGGGCCTGCGTGGCTTTGTGACCGTGGGGGTGATTGCAGCCGCTGCCGTCAATTCCGGCCTGATTTCGATGTCCTCGGTTTTGGTGCAGGACTTTTACCGGCCTTGGCGCGACAAGCGCGGGCCAAAGCCTGAAGCCCATTATGTGCGGGCCGGCCAATTGGGCATGGTGGTGCTGGGCCTCGCCTTATTCGCCATGTCGATCCTGTGCTTTTATTGGCAACAATATACCGACACGCCGCTTCTGACCTTTGTGCTGTCGGTCATGACGTTTGCTTATTCAGGCTTATCCGGCGTTTATATCACAGCCGTCTTTACCAAGCGCGGCTCTACCGCCAGCGTAATCGCCGCTTTGATCGCTGGCTTCATCACCATCCTGCTGCAGCAAGCCTATATCGTGGACTATTTCGGCTTACCGCCTGCTTGGAAGAGCCTCGCCTTCCCGTGGCAATTGTGCATTGGCACGACCGTGGCGTTTCTGGTGTGCCAATTGGGGCAGACGAAGAAGTCTCAGCCTGCCCCGAGTGCGGCGGTTTAAGACCAAAAGCCAACAGCGGCTTTGGTGTCTTTCAAGATCGGCTGGGCGATCGCATTGGCGCGGTCTGCCCCTGCACGCAGGATCGCATCAATCTGGGCAGGGTCTGCGAGATAATTGGCCATCGCGGTGATCGTTGGCCCAAGGGCTTCGACTGCCAGATCAGCCAGACGCGGCTTAAAGATGCCAAAGCCAGCACCGACAAATTCAGCCACGACTTGTTCTTTGGTCTGCCCCGACAAAGCCGCATAAATGCTGACCAGATTATCAACTTCCGGCCGGCCCTTTAACTCGTCTACATGGGCTGGCATCGGCAAAGTATCGGTCTTGGCCTTTTTGATCTTCTTGACCAAGACGTCGATTGAATCCGTCATATTGATCCGCGAATTATCCGCCGGATCAGATTTGGACATCTTCTTGGTCCCATCCTGCAAATTCATCACGCGCGCCGCAGGCCCGCCAATAATGGGCTCTGGCAAGGGAAAGAAGCCGTCGACTTTGAAGTCTGAATTGAAGCGGGCTGCAATGTCGCGCGACAATTCAAGATGCTGCTTCTGGTCGTCGCCCACGGGCACATGGGTGGCCTTATAGGTCAGGATGTCTGCGGCCATCAGGACCGGATAGTCGAACAAGCCAACCGAGCTGCGTTCTGCATTTTTGCCCGCTTTATCCTTGAACTGGGTCATGCGCTCTAACCAGCCCATGCGGGCGACGCAATTGAGGATCCAAGCAAGCTCCGCATGGGCGGATACATTGGATTGCACGAAAATGACCGAGCGAACGGGGTCTACGCCAGCGGCCAGATAAGCGGCGGCGACTTCACGGCTTTGCGCGCGCAGCTTCTCAGGGTCTTGCGGTACCGTAATAGCGTGCAAATCCACGACGCAATAAATGCATTCGGTGGCGGGCTCGTTCTGCAATTCAACAAAGCGCCTGATCGCGCCCAGATAATTGCCCAAGTGTAGGTTCGCGGTCGGTTGAACCCCGGAGAATACCCGCTTTTTCATTAAGTCGGTCATATCAGTCTTCTTACTCTAAAACTCATCTTGCGCGGAGGCAGCAGGGGCACCTGCGGGCTTTTGCAAAGCCAACTTGATGTCGGCCATAGTAACCGCCCGCACGAGGAAAGCGATTGCCGCATAAACGATCGCACCCAGCAAGCAAACCAATAAAGTCGCCACTTCCTTACCAAATACCAGTCTGGCTTCAAACCAGCCTTCAATGGGAACCCGGTTTAAGGCGGCGATTCCCAACACGGTGGCCATAGCCGCGGTGGCCACAGCGATGCGGAGGAACTTGCCAATCACCCACGGTTCAGGTCGCCAGATGCGTTCTCGCAAAAGGGTTGAGCCGAGCAAAAGCGCATTGGCCCAGCCCGAAACGCTGGCCGCTATGGCAAGGCCGACATAGCCCTGCAGGCCCAAAGCGCGCAGACCAAAGAAGAGGGAGGCCCCCAAGCCGATGTTCACCAAAACGCTGATCAAAGCGAAATTCATCGGCCTTTTGGTGTCGCCCCGCGCGAAGAAGGGTGGGGCCAGAATGCGGATCAGGACAAAGGCGGGCACGCCCCAGCCATAGTGAAACAACGCGTCGGCGGTAGCGCGCGCATCGGCTTCGGTGAACTGGCCACCCGCCCAAAAGCCCTGCATCAGGAAAAAAGGTACCACGACCAAAGCTGCGGCCGCTGGCAAAGTAAAGGCCATAGATAGCACAAAGGCCTCATCCAAGGCCTTGGTGTCGTCGCCCGTTTCGGGGCTGGCAACGGCGCGGGCGAGGCGCGGCAATAAGGCTACCCCAATCGCCACACCGATTAGGCCCAGAGGTAGCTGAAACAGGCGGTCTGCCGCATAGAGCCAGGATTTAGCGCCAACCTCAAAGCTTGAAAGGGACTGGCTGACCAAGACATTCAGATGCGTGGCACTGCCTGCAATCACCGATGGGCCCATCACCGTGACAATGGCTTTTACTTCGGGCGTTAAGCGCGGCACGCGAAAGCCGATGCGCACGCCTAAGCGCCGACAGCCTATATATAGCGCCGCTGCCTGCAAAATCCCGGCAATCGTAATGGCCACCGCCGCATTCAAAGCTGCTTGCGTCGGCTCTTTCACAAAGATCACAGCCGCTAAAATCGTGAGGTTCAAGAGCGTCGGTGCCGCCGCAGACAGCGCAAACTTGCCTGCGGTATTCAATACACCTGAAAACAGCGAACTCATGGCCATGCCAACGAGGTAAGGCATGGTGATCTGGGTTAGCAGGATGGCGAACTGGAAGGCCTGGGGTTTGTCGGCATAGCCACCGTGAATCACCAGCATGATCCATGGCATGGCCAATTGCGCGAGGATCGTCACCAAGGCCGCAACCAAGGTCAGCACTGAAAAGGCCTGACTGGCCACTTCGGCGGCTTTATCCTTGCCAATCTCGGCCTGTGTCTTGGCATAAAGCGGCACAAAGGCCTGACTAAAGGCCCCTTCAGCGAGGATACGGCGGAACAGGTTTGGGAAGGTCTGCGCCGTCGCGAACGCATCGCCTACCCAGCCTGCACCCAACAAATTAGAGATCGCGCGGTCTCGGGCATAGCCCAACAGGCGGCTCAATAAGGTGAAACCAGCTTGAACAAGGGTATTGCGGGCAAGCGACATCGACAGATTAGCTCCAGTTGCTGCACCACTAACCTGTGCGGATCAATTGCGGGAGGGTGGCTGCTGACATTGACCAAATTCAGGCAATTATCTTGCGCAAACAAGGTTTTTTCACCATGGTTGAGGCATGAATATGCCCGCACCCAGTTCGTCCGCTCCCCTCCCTACCGATATGACGGCCCTGAGGGAGGCGATTGACGCCATTGACGGGCAATTGGCGCGCCTGATTGCGCAACGTTCTGGCCTTGCCCGAGCCATCGCAGAAGCTAAAAAGGCTGCTGGCGATTCAGGTTTTGGGTGGCGTCCTGCGCGTGAGATCGACATTTTGCGCGGGCTTATCACGCGGGAGCCAGACCTAGACCCGGCGTTGGCCGCAGCGGTATGGCGGGCGCTGATTGCGGCCAATCTGGCGGCCCAAGGTGGGCTGGATGTCGTCACCACATTAGAAGCGGCCCCTTGGGCCAAGCTGGCCTTTGGCTCCGCCAGCGAGACGCGCATTCTATCGGCTTCTGAGGCTTTGATGGCCGCCAAACAGGGGGCAAGAACCATTGCGTGCTTGCCTTGGCCAACGGACACACACAGCTGGTGGGTTGATTTGTTGGACGTGAGCCTTGCTGGGGTACATGTCTGCGCCGCAAGCCCGCAAATTGTCGCCAATGGCACACCCGCTTCGCTGCTGCTCGCCCATCGTGCACCTGAAGCCTCTGGCGGGGACATCAGTCTGTTGGCTGGCCCTAAAGCAGCCTTGGCAGGCTATCAGGGTCATGTCCTCAGCCAGCAGGGCGACATGGTCCTTATCCAAATTCCGGGCTTTATCGACCTCGATGAGCCTTTGGAGGCGGGCGTCCGCCTGATTGGTAGCTTCGCTTTGGCTTAGGAAGCGAACGCTGCCTCGATCACAGGCAGCAAATGCGTTCGAATGCGGGCTGCCCTCATCCGCTTTTCTGCCCAGGGTCTATAGGCTGCTGAGGCCTGCCAATCGAGATAGGTCTGCGCCGTGGGCCAGTAAGAAACAACCATATTGATGGCTTCGGTTGTGCCCTGATGCAGGTGCCATCCCGAGGTGAGATTACGGGCGCCGACCTCGGCCATCTGCGGCGCAATCGCAGCAACATAATCCCGCATCGTCTCAGAATCCAAAACATCCAAAACTTCGACGAGCACCAAGACGGCCTGATCGGCACGAAAGGATTGCTGGAACATTTGGGCAGATCCTATGGTTGCTGTGGCTGCGGATAGGCCCGCTGTACAGCCGGACGGGTTTGCAGCCTCTCAACCCATTCTTGAACGTGCGGATAAGGTGTGAAATCCACTGACAGCAGGGGCGGGAGGGCGGCCACCCAAGGGAAGATGGCGATATCAGCAATCGTATAATTGGCACCTACCACATACGCATGCTGGCTCAACTGAGCGTTCAATACAGTCAAGAGCCGATGCATTTCGCGTTGATAGCGGGAGATTGGATAGTCCAGCTTTTCCGGCGCAAGGGCAGTGAAGTGGAAATATTGCCCGATCATGGGTCCAATGCCTGCCATTTGCCACATAAGCCATTGAAACGTTGTGGACCGATCAGGCTCTTGCCGAGGGAGCAGGTCAGAACCCGCCTTCTCCGCCAGATAAATGAGAATGGCTCCACTTTCGAAGACGGTGTGGGGCAGCCCAGTCGGGCCGTGCTCGTCGACGATGGCAGGAATTTTGGCATTCGGACTGGCAGCAAGAACCCCGTCGCTGCGCACAGCATCGGACAGGGGATCAATCATAATCTCCTGATAAGGCAAGCCCAATTCCTCAAGCAGGAGGATCACTTTCTTCGGGTTAGGCGTTTGCCAGCTATAGACGCGGATCATGTTCCATTCCCCTGTTCGCCGAATAGAGCGGCGTGACGCGCCATGAAGGCATCAAAAGATGTGGCAGGACGACCCAACAGACTCTGAACGTCAGGCGTGGTGGCCGCGAAGGCACCCGTGGCAACAGCACTATAAAACTCCACCAGCGTGTGGGCCATCCAAGCGGGCATGCCCGCCGTGAGCATCGATTGTTCTGCAGCCACACCGGGGACCGCGACATAGTGGACGGGCTTGCCAATCGCGGATGCAATTTTATCGGCGACCATATCGAAGCTGAGGGATTCTGGCCCCGTGAGCACATAGGTCTGGCCCAGATGACCGTCTTCGGTTAGCGCTTTGACAACGACAGCCGCGACATCTGCAATGTCAACAAGGCTTTGCTTTGCATCGCCCGTGGGCTGGTAAAATGCCCCTTGTGATCGGATCGTCTCCACACTCCAGAGCAGGTTTTGCATAAATGAATTCGGCTGAATGATCGTGTAGCCTATACCCGATTGGCGCAAATAGGCATCGGTTTGTCCGTGACTGCGGATAAGGGCGGCGGGCGAGTTGGCTCCGGCGGTCATGCCGGAAAGTTTAACAAAGCGGCGCACCCCACAGCTCTGCGCCACATCTACCAAGCGCTGCATCCATTCCGCACTCTTGGGGTTTACGGGGGTCAAGGCATAAGCGGCTTCCACTCCATTAAAAGCCGCGGCTAGCGCCGAGGCATCGTCGAAATCACCCATCTGGATCTCCACCCCATCGGGCAGTTTCGCGGCGGAGTCCGCACTATGGGCGAGGACTCGCACGGCATGGCCCGCGGCGAGAAGTTGGCGCGTGACTTCGCTGCCCGTATTGCCCGTGGCACCTGTGACAAGAATTTTCATCTGTATGTTTGCTCCTGTTCGTCAGCAACAGGGCTAAGATGGACTTTGCCGAGGAATGAATAAATAATGTGACAAACAACTAATCGTTGCTGAATATGACAACAATCGAACTCTCCGAGCTTCAGGTGCTGGTGAAAGTCGTCCAGACCGGCAGCTTCACCCGCGCGGCTGAACAAATGGGCGCGCAGAAGGCACACCTCTCACGCGTGATGAGCAAGCTCGAGCGCAAGCTGAACGCGCGCCTGTTGGAGCGCAGCACGCGCGCCCTCACGCTAACCGAAGTCGGACGGGACATTTACCACCGCGCCATCGGTGTTCTAGATGCCGTTGAAGACACTGAGCGCGCGGCTCAGCGATTTCTCGGTGAACCCCGTGGTGTTCTGCGTTTGAGTTGTGGTGTTGAATTTGGCATGCTGGCCGTCAGCCAATGGATCGGGGCCTATTTGGCGAAATATCCCGAGATGCGAGTTGACGCCGATTATTCAGCGCGCCTTGTCGACATCATCCATGAGGGCTTCGACCTGGCAATCCGAATTGGGCAATTACAGGATTCCCAATTCGTGGCGCGCAAACTTGGGGAAGTCCACTACGGTCTATTTGCAAGCCCATCCTATCTTGAACGCCACCCCCGGCCAGAAGAACCAAAAGCCCTGACCGACCACGACCTGCTTGTGTTCACGACAAGTGGCCAGAACAGAGAATGGCAACTCAAAAGATCCAAGGGTGAAGTCCGACGCATCGCCTTGTCTCCCCGCATGAGCCTCAATAACAGCTTTGCGATACGGGATGGGGCACTTGCAGGCCTTGGCATCGCACAACTCCCGTGGATCCTCGCCAAAGACCAAGTTGATGCAGGTACTTTAGTGCAAGTGCTTCCCGATTGGCAGCGAGAGCCAGAGCCCGTGCATGCCATTTTCCCGAGTAGCAGCTACTTGACGCCCAAAGTCCGGGCCTTCATTGATCTGGCCGTTGCCCATTTCCCGGATCGATAAGCCGTCCGGCTTGTGCTGTCACGGCGCTGAGTTGGCCGATTGTCCCTCAACATCAACCAAAAACTTAGGCCTCGTAATAGACGTCGGTGAGATAGAGCCCGTCACTTGGGGCGACTGGGCCACAGCGTTTGCGGTCACGCGCTTCTAACGCCTCGCGAACATCGTCCGGGCTCCATTTCCCGCGACCCACTTCCGATAAGGTCCCCATCATGGAGCGCACTTGGCGGTGGAGGAAGGAGCGGGCCTGCACCCGGGCTTGGATTTCCGGCCCAAAGACGCCCTCAACCCGGCATAGATCAAAGCGACTTAAGGTCTTGATCGGGCTTTTCGCCTGACAATCGGCATCGCGGAAGGTCGTGAAGTCATGTGTGCCGAGAAAATGATTGGCGGCTTCTTGCATACGCGCGACATCATGCTCCTGCGACACGCGCCACACCCGTCCCAGCTCTAAGGTCAAGGGTGGGCGGCGGTCGACCATGCGGAACAAATAGCCCCGGGCTTGCGCCGAAAAGCGTGCATGAAAGCTATCGGGAACGGCCTCCACTTGACGGATCGCCACCGGGCCGTAATCGCGCAGCCACGCATTCAACGCCTCTTGCAAACGAAACGGGGCCCAGTTCTTTGCCAGATCGACGTGGATCACTTGGCCAGTCGCATGCACGCCCCGGTCGGTGCGGCCTGCGGCATGGGTTCGGCGCAATTCGCCCTCAATCGCCACAATGGCGCGCTCAACCGTGTCTTGCACGCCTTTCCCATCCGATTGGCTCTGCCAACCAGCGAAATTGGTGCCGTCATACTCAAGGGTCAGTTTCCAACGCTGCATCAGAAGCGTTTAGCGCAGCATTTAGCCGCTTGCGAACCCCCTTGCTGCGTTGACCTTTTGGCTTCGTCAGCCTAGCGCAGAGAAAAATGAAAATACGGAACTTATGCTCATGAAAACTCCCCGCGCTTTCTTCAAACCCCTCGCCATTGGTGCGCCTGCGCCATACCGTGATCTACCGATTAAAGTGGAGCGGATGATCCACTTTGTGCCGCCGCATCTGGAAAAGGTGCGCGCCAAAGTGCCCGAGATTGCCAAGGGCGTGGACGTTATTTTGGGCAATTTGGAAGACGCTATTCCGGCAGACGCGAAAGAAGCCGCTCGCGCAGGCTTTATCGAGATGGCCCGCGAGACCGATTTTGCCGCTTTGGGGACAGGTCTATGGACCCGGATCAACTGCCTGAACAGCCCATGGATGCTGGACGATGTGATGGAAATCGTCGCCGCCGTCGGCGACAAACTCGATGTCATCATGGTGCCTAAGGTCGAAGGCCCTTGGGACATTCACTATCTCGACCAATTACTGGCCCAATTGGAAGCCAAGGCGGGCGTCACCCGTCCGATCCAATTGCACGCTATCTTGGAAACCGCCGAAGGCGTCGCTAACGTTGATGCGATTGCCTTAGCCAGCCCCCGTATGCAGGGCATCAGCCTTGGCCCCGCAGATCTGGCCGCCAGCCGCGCCATGAAGACAACCCGCGTGGGTGGGGGACATCCGGGCTATCGCGTCGTGGAAGACTCCCATGCCGATGGCAGCGCCCGGGTCAGCGTCCAGCAAGATCTTTGGCATTATACTTTCGCGAAAATGGTCGATGCCTGTCAAACTGCCGGTATCAAGCCCTTCTATGGCCCATTTGGCGACATCAAGGACCTTGAGGCCTGCGAACAGCAATTCCGCAATGCTTTCATCATGGGCTGCGCCGGAGCTTGGTCGCTCCACCCAGACCAAATTGCCATTGCAAAGAAAGTCTTCAGCCCCGATCCTGCTGAAATTGCCTTTGCTAAGCGCATCTTGGAAGCCATGCCCGATGGCAGTGGCGTGGCCATGCTGGACGGCAAAATGCAGGATGATGCCACGTGGAAGCAGGCCAAAGTTATGGTCGATAGCGCCAAATTGGTCGCTGCCAAAGACCCAGATATGGCCGCAGCCTACGGATTCTGATCGCATGTGCCTGAGACGCGGGCAGGCCGTGCCCGCGACACAGGCGCGAGCAGCGCTACCGGATGGCAACACAGCCAGCCACTTGCCCTAAAGGAAACTTGTCGCCAAAAGGCGGCATGCCCGATACCAATCTAGCGTCCGCGCGCGACTTAATCAAAGACTTAGGTGCCCTGCTTGGGGAAGTGATCAAGGATCAACATGGCGACGCCCTGTTTGATGCCATTGAGTCCATACGTTCTGAATCGGTGCGCGAATATCGCGGACAAGCCCCTCGGGGCGCGACCGTCAGCTTGTTGGACGGGTTAGAACTAGATGAAACCTTGGTCTTCATCCATGGCTTTTGCGTATTTTCGCAATTGGCCAATCTGGCCGATGATTATGTCAGCCGTACCCAAGCCGTCCGCCAAGACCCGCTAGCACTCTTGAGCACGCGGCCAGACCTGACAGTGGACCATGTGTCTGACGTGCTATCGAAAATGGTGATTGCCCCTATCCTGACCGCCCATCCGACCGAAGTGCGCCGCAAAAGCGTGCTGGACCGGGAAGCGGCAATTTCTGATACCTTGGATGCGCGGATTGACGTCGTCGATGGGCGCGACATGCGGTTTGAGCGGTTGCGTCGGGAAATCCGGCTTTTGTGGCAGACCCGCGTGCTGCGCGGTGAACGCATTGAGGTGGCCGATGAAATCGCCAATGTCGCCAGCGTTTTGGGCCGCTCTTTTCTGAAAGAAATGCCCAATCTTATCCGGCGGCTGGAACGGCGATTGGGCAAAGAATTGCCGGGCATTTTACGCGTTGGCTCTTGGGTCGGCGGTGACCGCGACGGCAATCCTTTCGTGAATGCTCAAACCCTGACCCATGCGGTGATGTCGCATGCCAGCTTGCTGTTAAGTTCTTTCCTCGAAGAATTGCATCAGTTGGGCAGTGAATTGTCGATTTCGATTGAGCTGACGGCTGTATCACCGGAATTGGCACGCTTGGCAGAGGCCGGGCACGATGCTTCCCCCCACCGGGCAGACGAGCCCTATCGGCAGGCCATTCGGGGGATTTATGCCCGACTTGCGGCGACTTATCAGGCCATTACCAAAAAGGCCCCTGCCCGCCCCACCGATTTGGAAGCCTTGGCCTATCACGGCCCGAGCGAATTGATCGCGGATCTTGAGATCGTGGGCGATTCCTTACGCGCTCATGCCGCAGGCGATGTTGCCGATGGACGCCTGGCGCGCTTGATCACGGGCGTAAAGGTCTTCGGCTTCCACTTCGCCCAGATGGAATTGCGCCAAAACTCTGACGTGCATGAGCGTACAATTGGCGAATTGCTGGCCGCTGCAGGCATTGAAGCCGATTATGCGAGCCTGTCCGAGGAAGCCCGCATTGAAATATTGCGCGCGCAATGGCGCTCCCCCCGCAATTTGACCACACCTTATGCCAATTACGGTCCGGAAACGCTGAAAGAATTGGAAGTATTCTGGCAGGCTGGGGCCATTCGCACCGCTGTGGGCGGCGAAGTCTTGCGACGTGTGATTGTCTCCAAGACCGACAGTGTGTCAGACCTTCTGGAAGTGGCCCTGTTGTTGAAAGAGGGTGGTTTGTTTGCTCTATCGCCCGACCCCAGCCCGCAAATTGCCATCGCCCCACTGTTTGAAACCATCGCAGACTTGCAGGCCAGTGAAGCCATCATGCGGACCTGGCTGACCTTGCCAGAAGTTGCCCGCGCCCGCGCGGCGACCAATCCGGTGCAAGAAGTGATGATCGGCTATTCCGACAGCAATAAGGATGGTGGGTATCTGACGGCCAATTGGGAAGTGCGCGGTGCGATTGGCCGCCTAGTTGCTTTGGGCAAGGAATTGGGCGTGACCATGCGCTTCTTCCATGGTCGTGGTGGCTCGATTGGCCGGGGTGGCGGGTCTTCGCGCGATGCGATCGCTGCACTGCCCGCTGGCAGCATGGAATCGGGCCTGTCGGTGACCGAGCAAGGCGAAGTCATCTCCTCAAAGTATGGCCATCCAGACAGCGCACGCGTGTCGCTGGAGACTTTGGTCGGAGCGAGCTTAGAAGCTGCCCTTCACCCGGTAGATCAAGCACAAGAAGAGGCCTTGCATCGTATCATGCCACGTTTGAGCGGTTTTGCCTTTAAAGCCTATCGTAGCCTTGTGTATGATACTCCTGATTTTGCACGTTATTTCCACCAATCTACGCCCTTAAAGGAGATTGTGGATCTGAAGATCGGCAGCCGCCCTGCCGCTCGCACGGCTTCGGGTCGGATCGAGGATTTGCGCGCTATTCCTTGGGTATTCAGTTGGTCGCAAGCCCGCGTCAACTTACCGGGCTGGTATGGCTTTGGTAGTGCCATTGCCAGCTTTCAAGAGGCCGCGGGTCCCACGGCGGCGGCGGAGTTAAAGGCGCTTTATCAATCCAGCCCCTATTTCGCCAATCTTGTTTCCAACATCGAAATGGTGCTGGCCAAGGCCAATCTGGAGATTGCGCGCCGCTATAGTGAGTTGGTGGACGACCAAGACATGGCGAAAGCTATTTTCGCGCGCATTGAAGCCGAGTGGCACAAGACCTTGGAAGCCTTAGAGCTTGTGACGGGGCGGGCAGAACTGGTGGGCAATAACCCCGCCTTGGCCCACTCGATCAGCTTGCGCATGCCCTATCTTGACCCGCTGAACCTGTTGCAGGTGAAATTGATCAAGCAATTGCGCGCAGGCCCCGAGGGTGCGCAGGCCGAAACCGTCAAAAAGGGCATTCAATTGACGATCAACGGGATTTCCGCCGGCCTGCGCAATACGGGCTAATCAGGGCTGCAGCAAAGCCGCGAGTTCGGCCTTTGCCGCCTCATAATCCGCTTTAAAGGCCGGATCCTTGTGCAGTTCCACCAAGAGCGCCGCGCTGAGGGCTTGCCCTGCCGCGACATCGCTGGGGTAATGCACGCCGCACACCGCGCGGCTGAGGCCAAAATCTAGGCCACGCGCCTTCAGGGCGTCTGCCTTTGCGGGGACAAGTTCTGCCAAGAGCGTGCCTGCCATGGCACCCCACATGGCATGACCGGATGGGTAAGAATTCAAGCCATTTTCTGGCAAGCGCACACAAGCCGTCACCGCCGGATCCGCCAAGGGCGGACGGGGGCGCTTATAGAGCTCTTTAAATGGCAATACGGTTGCACCCACATCGCGCAAGGAGCGGGCCATTAAGCGGGCAAGGTTTGGCGCGCTCGCCTCCGTCACCTTTGGGCCAAGTACGGAACCGAAAGCCGAAAAGACCTCAAGCTTTTGATCGGCTTGGGCGAGGGCGACGCGTTCGGGCGTGCGCTTGGCTTGTAGGTCCAAGGAAGCGGCGCGGTCATCCTGATCTGCCTTTGAACCGGGTGCGGGTGCCGCTGGGAAATTGGCCACGGCAACTGCCGCAGGCAAATAGCCCTTTATGTCATCTGCTTGCGCACAGCTGATGACAGCCGACGTCAGCATGAAGCCGGCAAGGACCCAACCTAAGGAAGGGCGGGCAAAGGATGGGAAACGCATGAACATCAGAACTCCTTTGGGTGCGATCCGTGCACCCGGAACCGCGCTAATCCTGCTCGATCCGGCCAACCCGAAACGCACCAAGATCGGCATAAACCGCCTTATCGGCAAAGGCGAAGGCGGCATCATCGACCCGAACATCGGTGCGGCGCAAGTGGCGCGACAGCGTTAAGCCTTCCAAGGTGCGGCAACGCGACAGCGCAACATAGGTCTGACCATGGGCAAAGGCGCCGCGTCCAAAGTCGACATGGACAGCATCAAAGGTCAGGCCTTGGGCTTTGTGGACCGTCAGCGCCCAAGCGGGCCGCA
>NZ_JBMLTR010000101.1:0-4385 GCF_049239865.1 Aquidulcibacter sp. | reverse complement strand
TAAAGTCTAAACAAAGTGTAACATTGTTGCCACTGTGCGAACAGCTTGGCACATTTATCCCCAGTGTTCCCACCTCAGAGCCGTCACTGTCATAGAAGTGTCACATAATCGTCGCAGAGGCGTATCTCAAGCGGGCTAGGTGGCCCACTCTACGCGCAGCCTCCCACTTCGATGCGCAAGCAGGATCACTTTCAGGGGACCACTCATGTCAATTTTAAATCGTTTGGCTCGCACCACTGCGCTGACCGCATTGGGCTTTGCTCTGGTTGCACCAGTTGCAGTCTATGCTCAAGAAACCACCGGTACTATCCGGGGTCAGATCGCAGCTTCTGGTGCGCCAGTAACCGGCGCTGAAGTCATCATCATCCACACGCCATCTGGTTCGCGCGCCCGTGCGACGACCGATTCAAGTGGCCAGTTTTCTGCATCTGGTCTTCGCGCTGGCGGCCCCTACACGGTCGAAGTTACAGCGTCCACCTATGAGCCGACTGTCGTCAACGACTTGTTCTTGACGGTTACCGAGCCATTCAGCCTCGCCTTGAACCTCGTACCGGCGGATAAAGAAGTTGAGCGCATCATCGTGCGCGCTACGGCTGTCGGACGTAACCGCGTGGATGGCACCGCTACCGGTCTTCGCCGCGACAAGATTGAAGGCCTTGTGACCCCCGGCCGCGACATTCGCGAATTGGCCCGTCAATCGCCTTTGGTTACCCAGAACACGGTTGGTGACGGCGGTATCTCCATCGCCGGTTCTAACCCACGTACCAACCGCATCACCATCGACGGCGTTGCTGCTCAAGACGACTTCGGTTTGAACACGGGTGGTCTGCCGACCCGCCGCGGTCCAATTTCCTTGGATGCTGTGTCTCAGTTCAACGTGACCCCAGCCCCATTTGACGTGCGCAACGGCGGTTTCTTGGGCGGCGCAATCGACATCGTGTTGCGCTCTGGCGACAATGAGTTGGGTGGTTCGGTTTTCGCCAACTTCCTCGACGACAAATTGACCGGGACTCGGATCAAGAACACGATTGTCTCGAACGTTGTTGAGCAAACCAACTATGGCGCAACCCTTCGCGGTCCCATCATCAAAGACAAACTGTTCTATGCTTTGTCTTACGAAAAGTATGAATCTGTCGACGTGACCAACCGTGGTCCAATCGATGGCGGCTCTTTCGGTAACACAATCGTCGGCCCATCGGGCACGCCAATGACATTGGCTGACATCGCGGCCGTGACCAACGTGTTCGCCAACACTTATAAATCGAACTTTGCCCTTGGTTCGATCCCAACCAATAAGCCGATCCTCGACGAGAAATATTCGGCTCGTATTGACTGGAACATCACTGACAAGCATCGCGCGTCCTTCACCTATCGAAATGCTGAATCGACCGTCTTCAACTTCACGAACTTGGGCGCAACAACAGCGGCGCTGGACTCGCAATGGTACTTCACTGGCGAGCAAGACAAGACTTATTCGCTGCAGTTGAACTCGGACTGGAATGACAAGTTCCAAACTGAAGCCCGCATCAGCTATCGCGACTACGTCCGCCTGCAACAGCCACCAAGTGGCCAAGAGTTCGCAGACATCACGGTTTGTTCGACGTTGACCTCGCTCGACGCAACCGGCAGCCAGCCATTGATCACCTGTGCTGCGGCCACGGGTCAGGCGCGCGGCGTAGTTCGCTTTGGTCCAGACCAATTCCGTCATGCTAATTTCTTGGCGACCACCAACACCCAAGGCCAATTTGAAGCCCGTTACCGCTTGGGCGACCACCAGTTGAAGGCCGGTTTGCAGTGGCAAGAACGTGACATCTTCAACCTGTTCGTGCCAAACTCTGACGGTACTTACTACTTTGACTCGGTTGCTGATTTCCAAGCAGGTCGCGCGAACCGCTTACAGTACACCAACAATCCGTCGGGCAACCCGGATAAAGCTGCAGCCGAGTTCACCTACCAAATCCTGTCGGGCTATTTGCAAGATACTTGGTCGGTGACGGACGACTTCCGTTTGACCGGCGGTCTGCGTGTTGAAAGCTACTCAGTTGACAGCGCACCAGCCGCCAATGCAAACTTCACCAGCCGTTTTGGTTACTCCAACCAAGCGACCTATGACGGCCTGTCGATCGTGATGCCCCGCGTCAGCTTCAACTGGAACGCACCCGCAGATATCCGTGTTTCGGGTGGTGTTGGCTTGTTCTCGGGCGGTCTACCTGACGTATTCTTGTCCAACTCCTTCTCCAACACAGGCGTGTTGACCGTCGGTGTTGATATTCAGCGGACTGCAACTGGCTTCACCGAAACCGGGGCAGCACCTGGCTTCACCAATGCGATCGGTTCGCTCGCATTGGACAATCTTGTCGGCGCAAACTTTGGCCGCACGATCCCAGCCCAAGTCTTGGCTTTGTTGGGCGGCGTAACGCCACCTGCCACCGCTGAAACCAACTCAATCGACCCGAACTTGGATATCCCATCTGAGTGGAAGGCGAATTTGGCCGTTACCGGCGAAGCATTCGGCATGAACCTCGGCCTAGACTTGGTTTATACCAAAGTTCAAACCGGCTATGCGTTCCGCGACTTGCGTGCCACGCCACTGATCATCAATGGCCAGCAAGCACTGACCCCGGACGGTCGTAAGCGTTACGATGCTCTGTCGACAGCAGTTCGCACCTCGGTTGTTGGCACGACAGTGAACTCCACTGCGGCCGTCGGTGGTTCGAACCGTGACATCCAACTCTACAACCCAAATGGTGATTTGGGTGATGCGTTCATCGCGGCAGTTTCGGCCAGCAAGTCCTATGACTTCGGGATCAATTGGTCGCTGTCCTACACGCTTCAAAACATCAACGAGTTGAACAGCACAGGCCGTTTCAGCTCTACCGCAAGCTCGCTCTACGGCGGTGCCTTGTCGGCGCTTGACCCAGCCAATCCAGTCACGGGTCGTGGTCAAGAAGAAATTGAAAACGTGTTCAAGTATTCCTTCGGCTGGCGCGCAACGCCAATCAAAGATCTTGAGACCCGTCTTGAATTGTTCGGCGACGTACGCGCCGGCCGTCCATTCAGCTGGCTGATGAACACGGGCTCGGGTCGTTCGACCATTACTGGTGTCAACAAGGGTGGCCAATTGGCTTATATCCCTGACCTGTCTGGTTCCACGACCGTCGCAACGAACGGCACCGTTTTGGTTAGCAGTGATAGCAAAGTTGCTTTCGACTCATTGGCAACCTTTAATTCGGTCAAGACTTTGATCGATACATTTGGTTTGCCCGCAGGTCAGATTTCGCCACGTGGCTTCAACACCAACGACCAAATCCATTTGTTGGATATGCGTATCAGCCAAGAACTGCCAGGTGCCTTTGAAGGCCACAAGGGCTTCTTGACCTTCGACTTCCAGAACGTGTTGAACATGATCAACGAAGACTGGGGTGTGGTTGAAGAATATGGCGACCAGCAAACCCTGTACACTGCAGCTTGCGCCGATGCGACCGGTACAGTGAACAACGCGGGAACCCTTTTGTGCAACCGCTATCGTATCACCAACCCATCGACCATTCTGACCAACCCAAAGACGCGTAACGTCGATCGTTCGCGTTGGCAGATCCAAGTCGGCGTTCGCTACGAGTTCTAAGCTCAAAGCGCTGTAACGTTTGGTTCATGGGGCGGCCTTTTCGGGGGCCGCCCCATTTTCGTTTAAGGTCCCATGCACTAGGGTGAGGGGACACTCATTTCTACAATACAAGGTCTGGTCTGATGAGCTTCGATCCAAAGCGGCGGTTGTTTTTGAACGCATGGGCGATGGGGGCGGCAGCGGCTTCGATCAGCAGCCCGTGGCGTGGTTCTGCTATGGCGCAGACACCGAAATTCATCTCTGACCCCTTCACCATGGGTGTGGCGTCTGGTGATCCAACGCAGGACGGTTTTGTGCTTTGGACGCGCTTAGCGCCAGAGCCGCTTGACCCAGAATATTCAATTGACGGCTTGGTGGATGTCCAGTGCGAAATCGCTGAGGATGAGGCCTTTACCAAAGTCGTGCGACGCGAATTTGCCGTCGCCCGGCCCGATAATGCACATTGCGTGCATGTCGAGGTAGGCGGTCTGAAGCCTAACCGGCCGTACTTCTACCGGTTCCGCGTTGGGTTAGCTGTATCGCCGGTCGGCCGCACCCGCACGACCCCGGAATTTGGGGCACCACTGGCCAAAATGCGCTTTGCTTGGCATTCCTGCGCCCATTATGAGCAAGGCTTGTTCACCGCCTATGGCGATCTCGCCAAGCAAAATCCAGACGTCATCCTATCGCTCGGCGACTACATCTATGAAGTGTCCTATGGTGCCGCGGTCCGCCGCATGCCGGTGGAAGATGCCTTTAGCTTGAGCGACTATCGCCTCAT
>NZ_JBMLTR010000100.1:0-1452 GCF_049239865.1 Aquidulcibacter sp. | reverse complement strand
GCGGCAGCGTCTGAGGCACGCCGTGCCAAAGAGCGCGACCGACTGGTCAAACTGGGGCTGAAACCAAACCGCCGGGCTGGATGATTGCGCGGCCACCCAATTCAAGCTCGACCACAATCGCGGCGAGGGTTCGCCATGGCAGGCCAGAGTCGGTCGACAAATCGGCCAAACTAACTGGCACGGGCGACAATAGCCCCGCAACTCGGTCGATTTCTGACGGCGTCAGGGTCAGGCCCTGATCTGCATGGCTATAGCCTCTGGATTTGTTTTCTTTCAGGCCTGAACCGCCTTGCAAACAGGCCAAAACGTCCTGCACATTGGCAACCAGATGTGCCCCATCCTTAATCAAACTGTTTGGTCCTGCCGCTCTGGGATCAAGGGGAGAGCCCGGAACGGCCATAACATCGCGGCCCTGCTCGGCGGCCAAGCGGGCGGTGATTAAAGAGCCAGAGCGCGCTTCAGCCTCCATCACCACAATGCCTTGACTGAGGCCTGAGATGATCCGGTTGCGCCTTGGAAAATCGCGCGCATGGACTGTGGCAAACAACGGGCTTTCCGAAACGAGCAGTCCGCGCGCGGCGATCTCGTGATAGAGACTTTCATGTTCGGGCGGATAAATATGGTCTAGCCCGCCCGCGAGAACCGCAATCGTGCCAGTGGCAAGGCTGGCGCTATGAGCTGCCCCATCGATACCGCGCGCCAAGCCTGAAACAACAACATAACCTGCTTGCCCTAGGCCAGTCGCAAACTCGCGTGCGAGCCGTAAGCCCGCCGCAGAGGCGTTGCGGGCCCCCACAATGCCAACCATCGGCTTTTGTAATAGGCCCGCTTGTCCACACACACTAATCACAGGCGGCGGCGGGGTGAGGGCAGCAAGGCCTATGGGGAAAGTAGGCTCACACGCTGCAAGCACCTGACCCCCGCGTGCTTCGGTCGCGGCGATTTCGTCTTCAGCCTGATCGGCAGTGATCATCTGGATCGGCTTGCCGCGTGCGTGCTTGATCAAGTCTGGCAGTGCCGACAGCACGGCGCTGACCTGCCCATAGCGCGAGAGCAGGCCGAAGAAGCTAACCGGGCCTATTCCCTCACTGCGCGCTAATCTTACCCAATCCCGTCTTTCTTTATCGCTCAGCACATGCTGGGTTTGCATCTCTATTTTTTGCCAATTTTGGGCTCTTCACCTTTGATCAGACGGGCGAGATTTTCGCGGTGCCGGATCCACACCAATACAGACATGAAAAGCGTTGCCCCAACCCCAATGGGGCTGGCATGAAATGCCACTGCAATGAGTGGCGCGGCAGCAGACGCCACCAACGCACCTAATGACGAATACCGAAACACATAGGCTGTAGCCAACCAAAGGGCCGCAGCCAAACTACCCACTGGCCAAATGCCAATCAACAAGGTGCCAAAGAAGGTCGCAACCCCTTTGCCACCATTAAACTTCAACCA
>NZ_JBMLTR010000099.1:0-3237 GCF_049239865.1 Aquidulcibacter sp. | reverse complement strand
TTTCGCGATCGCACCAGCAGCCCAATTTTCGCGCTTCAAATCGAGAAAACCTTCTAACCGACCAATCCATAACATGCCCCTGGGTTAGGGGGAGCCGTTCGCGTAGGCTGCTCTGCCACCTGAAATTTGGACCATTGGGAATTAGAGCTTTGCCGTAACTCACCGTTGCACGATTTCAGGGAGCCACGCCCAAACGGTTTACCCGGTCTGAGCCTTCAGTTCCAACCGTGCAATCGTCTCCGCATGGACTTCATCTGGGCCGTCAGCAATTCGGAGAATCCGCGCGCCCGTAAAGGCATAGGCGAGGAAGTGATCATCGCAAAGGCCGGCACCGCCGAAAACTTGGATCGCCCGATCAATGACAGTCTGGGCCATTTGTGGCACGGCCAGTTTGATCATAGCAATATCCTTGCGTGCACCCTTGGCCCCTACCTGATCGATCCGCAGTGCAGCTTGCAAAACAAGCAACCGTGCCTGATCAATCTCGATACGTGATTGCGCGATCCAACGACGGACCACGCCGTGATCACCAATAGCGCGATCAAAAGTGCGTCTAGACGAAGCCCGGGCACACATAGCCTCCAGAGCTCGAGACGCAAGTCCAATTAGGCGCATGCAATGATGAATTCGTCCAGGTCCAAGACGACCTTGAGAAATCTCGAACCCACGCCCCTCGCCAAGTAGGATGTTTTCCAAAGGCACTTTTACATTATCAAAGACCAATTCAGCATGTCCATGTGATGGTTCGTCAAACCCGAAGGTTCTAAGAGGACGCATAATCTTGACACCGGGTGTGTTCAGAGAAACGATAATCATAGACTGCTGTCGGTGCTTTGGTCCAAAGGGATCAGTTTTCCCCATCAAGATCGCGAATTCACACCGTGGATTGAGAGCGCCGGTTATCCACCACTTTCGGCCGTTAATGACATAATGGTCGTCTTCACGACTGATTTGAGTCTCAATATTTGTGGCATCTGAAGAAGCGACTTGTGGTTCAGTCATAGCAAAACAGGATCTGATCTTAGCATCAGCGAGCGGGCGGAGCCAGCGATCCTTTTGGGTGGGCGTCCCGTACTTCTCAAGAACCTCCATGTTACCCGTATCTGGAGCGTTGCAGTTAAAGACCTCGCTTGCCCACACAATCCGGCCCATTTCCTCAGCAATTGGTGCATAATCTAGGTTGCTCAGCGGCGGTCCCGGGTGGAGTTCGGGCAAAAACATATTCCAAAGCCCCATTTTACGAGCTTTGGCCTTTAGCTCATCAAGAATCGGTGGCGTTAGCCAGGGTGTACGAGCATCCTTTACCTGCTCATCAAATATTGCTTCGGCAGGCACGACATGTTTGCGCATGAAGGTCTTCACCTTTGCTAGCGTCTCAATTCCATGGCTCGAGAATGGAAATAGGCTAGAGGCTTGATCATTGTTCATGAAATGAAATCCTTCCACATTGAAACACCTGCACTACCTGTTTCGCCGGCCAAGCCGGTGGCTTCATAGATTTGGCCCAGTCTTGATAGCGTTGTTGTAAGTCTGCTACCTCAGATCGCCTTTCAAAGGTCAGGCTTCTGGTTTCGCGAGGATCTGAGGCTAGGTCGAAGAGCCAAGGAAAGGCACCTTGGCGAGTATTTGAGAGGAGCTTAAGGTCCCCTGAAAGCACCGCATATTCCGACCCGGTGCGCCAGAAAAGTGTCTCGTGGACTGCCTCAGCTAACCGCGCGGGCACCATAAGCGGTGTGAGGTCTCTTCCATCAAAAGCATTTGCTGCTTCGATTTTTGCGGCAGCCAATATCGTTGGAGCAAGATCAAGCTGAGAGACATTGCGGCTATCATTTGTTCCACTTGGCCAACGCCGCGGCCAGCTAACAATTAGAGGGACCCTTGCACCGCCTTCAAAGTAGCTCAGTTTTCCCCCGGCAAGCGTTTCACAGTCAGAGACACCCATGTAGGTTGCCGCTCCATTATCAGCTGTGAAAATGATGAGTGTGTCTTCGGCCGCGCCGGAAGCTTCCACCGCATTAAGTACAATTCCTACACTGCGATCGAGAGAGGAAATCATCGCTGCATAGGTGCGCTCAAGTGGGTCCTTGATGTGTGAGAAGCGGGAAACGTCCGTTTCGAGTGCCTGGTATGGCGAGTGGGGTGCCAAATGCGCGAGGTACAGGAAGTAGGGCTCTGTTCCGGAAGATCGGATAAACTCAACCGCCTTGTGTGTTAACAGATCGGTCAGGTAACTTGCCTCATCATTCTCGATCTTTGGAGGATTGGCGTCATCCGCAAAGTCGGAAAAGAGCTTGATCCAATCTGCATTTCTGGCGAAGCTTCGCTTGCCAACATAGGGCGCTGTTACACTGATAAGGCCTTCCGATTTCTCATCGGCGTAAGCGGTCTCGCCAGAAAGAAATCCGAAGAATTGATCAAATCCACGAGATGTTGGAATGCGATCCTTCGTTGAACCCAAATGCCACTTACCGATCATTGCGGTGCGATAGCCTCCAGTTTGGAGATCTTGAGCGAAGACCCGTTGGCTAGCGGCAAGTCCGTGCCCCCCACCATCGGGTCCTTCCGGTGTCAGAAACTCAAATCCGTGGCGCTGTTGATATTGCCCCGTCATCAAAGCCGCGCGGGATGGGCTGCAAACTGATGCTGTTGAATAGCCGCGCTTGAATGTGACTCCACGCTTGGCCAACCGGTCTAAATTAGGGGTGGGAATGCTTTTTGGGGACCGGCCATAAGTGGACAAATCCAATTGCGAAAGATCATCAGCGACTATGAGGATTATGTTTGGCTTGCGAGATGATTGGGTCTCCGGCGCGGCACCAAGCTTGATTTGTTGGCTTGCGCAACCGGAAGCAAAGAGGATGCAAGCGATAGCGGCGATAGTTTTTCGAATTCCCATGAAGTACCCCAGCTTTGACCATCCACTTGACATAATATGATGACATATGCAACATAGATTGTCGACACTTTACCGTTACGCTGTCGTTAGGGGCGAGGTTATTCAGCATTGGTAACAGCCGTAGCTCCCAGTTCTCAGCTGGGAATTTCGCAAAGGAATTAGTGGAAAGAAGACTATGCCGTTCTTGAAGCCTTTTGGCTGGCCTTGTTTTCGCGGGGGCGCTGGCGGTTTGACTTGCGGTTGGCCGGAGCCCCATCGATCGGAACCGTTCACATCGGCCGGCAGACTGTCCTTCGACCGAAGAATATCTCCTGAACTCATAACCGGATGAATCGTCATGA
>NZ_JBMLTR010000098.1:0-31361 GCF_049239865.1 Aquidulcibacter sp. | reverse complement strand
TTCAAGAAGCCAAGGATGTGGCCGGCGCAGACGCCACCGTCATCTATGTGCCGCCCCCAGGCGCTGCCGCCGCTATTATCGAAGCGATTGAAGCCGAGATCGAGCTGATTGTTTGTATCACCGAAGGCATTCCAGTTGCCGACATGGTGCAAGTTAAAAGCCGGTTGGAGCGCTCTAAGTCGCGTCTGATCGGGCCAAACTGCCCTGGCGTCTTGACCCCCGATGAGTGCAAGATCGGGATTATGCCCGGCTCCATCTTCAAAAAGGGCAATGTCGGCATCGTATCGCGCTCGGGCACATTGACCTATGAAGCCGTGTTCCAAACCTCTAACGCTGGTCTTGGCCAAACAACCGCTGTTGGTATCGGCGGCGACCCTGTGAAGGGTACCGAGTTCATCGACGTATTGGAAATGTTCCTGGCCGACCCAGAGACCCAGTCCATCATCATGATTGGTGAAATCGGCGGCAGCGCCGAAGAAGATGCGGCGCAATTCATTCTCGATGAAGCCAAGCGTGGCCGTAAAAAGCCAATGGCAGGCTTTATCGCTGGTCGTACCGCGCCTCCAGGCCGTCGCATGGGTCATGCTGGCGCGATTATCGCCGGCGGCAAAGGTGGTTCGGAAGATAAGATTGCAGCCATGGAAGCCGCAGGTATTCGCGTTGCGCCATCGCCTGCTGCATTGGGTTCAACATTGTTGGAAGTTCTTAAGGGTTGATGTGCTTTAAGCCTAAATAAAGCAGTCGCCTGAAAAGCGAATGACTATATAGAAGTAAATGTGTGACGGCCGGGCAAGGCCGACTTCCTTCGCCCTGACCGACCGTCCCCACGAATGGACGGTTGGCTTATGGCAGACGACATGCGCAGTGCGCAAAATTCCGCACTCCTCGACACTTCCTTTCTGTATGGCGGCAATGCTGTTTTCATCGAGCAGCAATACGCCAAATGGGCGGCCAATCCCGCGTCGGTTGACGCGTCTTGGGCCAGCTTCTTTGCCGGGATGGGCGATGGGGCAGGCGACGCACAGCGCGCCGCCAACGGCCCTTCTTGGAAACGAAACGATTGGCCAAAGTCTGAAGTTGGCGAATGGGTCGCCACTTTGGACGGCAATTGGGCGCTGATTGAGCCCAAGATCGAAAAGAAGCTGACTGAAAAAGCTGCTGCGGCACCCGCCAATGCTGGCAAGCCCGTCTCAGAAGTTGATGTCATGCGCGCCACGCGCGACAGCATCAAGGCTTTGATGATGATCCGCGCCTTCCGTATCCGCGGTCATTTGGCCGCAAAGCTGGACCCGCTGGGCTTAGATGAGGGCCGTGAGCCTCAGCCAGAACTGCAGCCAGAATCCTACGGCTTTGGTCCCGAAGATCTGGATCGGCCGATTTTCATCGATTTCGTGCTCGGCATGGAATATGCCACGCCGCGCCAGATGCTGGATGTTTTGAACCGCACCTATTGTTCGACGGTCGGCATTGAGTTCATGCACATCTCGGACCCAGCCGAAAAATCTTGGCTGCAAGAGCGGATTGAAGGCCCGGACAAAAGCATCGCCTTCACCAATGAAGGTAAGAAGGCGATCCTGAGCAAAGTCATTCAGGCCGAGACCTTTGAGAAATTCCTGCACAAACGCTTCCCCGGCACCAAGCGCTTTGGCTTGGACGGCGGTGAGGCCCTCATCCCTGCGATGGAACAAATCATCAAGCGCGGTGGCAATCTGGGCGTGAAGGACATTGTTCTGGGCATGCCACACCGTGGCCGCTTGAACGTGTTGTCTGCCGTGATGGGCAAGCCCTATCATGTCATTTTCCACGAGTTCCAAGGTGGTTCTGCCACGCCAGACGATGTCGGTGGCTCTGGCGACGTGAAATACCATATGGGTGCGTCGTCGGATCGCGCGTTTGACGGCAATAGCGTCCACTTGTCGCTAACCCCGAACCCATCTCACCTCGAGATCGTCAATCCCGTCGTTTTGGGCAAATGCCGCGCCAAGATGATGACTCATGGGCCGGAAAAGGCCGATCAGTTCCGCGCCGTCATGCCGCTTCTTTTGCACGGCGATGCCGCCTTTGCTGGCCAAGGCGTGGTGGCAGAATGTTTTGCCATCTCTGGCGTCCGTGGTCATCGCACCGGCGGTACGGTCCATCTGATCGTCAATAACCAGATCGGCTTTACAACCGCACCGCGCTTCTCGCGTTCGTCACCTTATCCCTCAGACGTCGCGCTGATGGTGGCAGCCCCCATCTTCCACGTGAATGGCGATGATCCAGAAGCGGTGGTGTTTGCGGCGAAAGTGGCAACCGAATATCGCCAGAAATTCGCAAAAGACGTGGTGGTCGATATGTTCTGCTACCGCCGCTTTGGCCATAATGAAGGCGATGATCCCACCATGACGAATCCCGTCATGTACGCCAAGATCAAGAACCAAAAGCCAACCCGTGAACTTTATGCCGCCCGCTTGATCGAGCAGGGCATTGTTACCGCTGACGAGGTTGAGGCCGAAGTCAAGGAATTTGAAGCCTTCCTCGAAAGTGAGTTTGAGGCCGCAAAAACCTATAAGCCTAACAAAGCTGACTGGTTGGACGGCGTGTGGGCTGGTCTTGGTCTGCCTGAGGGCGAAGATCGTCGTGGCGACACCAATCTTTCGATCGAGAAATTGAAGGATTTGGGTGAGAAGATCACCAATATCCCAAGCGATTTGACGATCCACAAGACCGTTGAGCGTGTGGTGCAAGCCCGGCAAAAAATGGTCGAGACGGGTGAGAATGTCGATTGGGCCTTGGGTGAGCATTTGGCTTTTGCCTCGCTGCTGGACGAAGGCTTCCCGGTGCGTCTGTCCGGCCAAGATTCTTGCCGCGGCACCTTCTCCCATCGTCACAGCCATTTCGTCGACCAATTGACTGAGCAGCGCTATACGCCGCTCAACAATATCTCCACCGCCCAAGCCCAATATGAAGTCATCGACAGCGCTTTGTCGGAAGAAGCGGTGCTGGGCTATGAATATGGCTATTCGCTTTCCTCGCCCAACAGCCTGACCATTTGGGAAGGCCAGTTCGGTGACTTCGTGAACGGCGCGCAGGTCGTCATCGACCAATTCATTTGCTCGGGTGAGCGGAAGTGGCTGCGGATGAGTGGCCTGGTGATGTTGCTGCCGCATGGCTATGAAGGCCAAGGTCCAGAGCATTCGTCAGCCCGCCTTGAGCGCTTCCTGCAATTGTGTGCGGAAGACAATATGCAAGTTGTGAACTGCACGACGCCTGCGAACTATTTCCATGTGCTGCGTCGTCAGATCCACCGCCAGTTCCGCAAGCCCTTGATCGTCATGTCGCCAAAGTCGCTGTTGCGTCATAAGCGCTGCGTCTCGACCTTGGCGGAAATGGGGCCCGGCTCGTCCTTCCACCGGATTCTGTGGGACGATGCGCATTATCGCCCAGAAACCACGACGGTGACTTTGAAGGAAGATTCAGAGATCAAGCGCGTCATCCTATGCTCGGGCAAGGTCTATTACGATCTGTTTGAAGAGCGTGAAAAGCGCGGATTGAACGATGTGGTGATCCTGCGCGTTGAACAGCTTTATCCATTCCCTGCCAAGTCGATGATCACCGAATTGTCGCGTTTCAAGAATGCCGATGTGGTTTGGTGCCAAGAAGAGCCCAAAAACATGGGTGCTTGGAACTTTATGGAGCCCAATATCGAATGGGTTCTTGGCAAAACAAAGAATAAAGCCAAGCGTGCGGCCTATGCTGGTCGTCCCGCCTCGGCTTCCACCGCTGCTGGCTTGATGAAGAAGCATATTCGCGAACTTGAGACCTTCCTCAATGAAGCGATGACCTACTAATCATCTGGCGAAACTCGCTTTCGATCCTTACATAGGGGCCTGTTGCTCCTTCACCATTCTGACTCCGCTGGAGGTTTTATGCTCGATATCGTCGTCCCCGTTATGGGTGAATCCGTTGCCGAAGGCTCGATTGGTTCTTGGTCGAAAAAGGCCGGTGATGCGGTCAAAAAAGACGAGATTCTGGTCGAGATCGAAACCGACAAGGTTGCTCTAGAAGTCGTGGCACCAGCCGACGGCGTTCTGGCTGAAATCTTAGCGACAGATGGTACAACCGTGACCCCCGGCATGGTGATTGGTCGGGTGGAGGCCGGTGCAGCCGCAAGCCCAGCCGCAGCCAAGCCTGCCCCGGCCGCCGCGGCACCAGCACCTGTTGCTGCTCCTGCCCCAGTTGCAGCCCCAGTGGCAACCCATGAGCCGATGCCATCTGCCGCACGTGCTTTGGAAACCGCAGGCGTTCCAGCCAGCGCTGTGACCGGCAGTGGCAAGGATGGCCGGATCACCAAGGGCGACGCTTTGGCCGCTGTTGCAGCTTTGGCTGCAGCGCCTGCGCCCGTTGCAGTCGCGTCTTCAGCGCCCCGCGCTTTGGGTGCCCGCGAAGAGCGTGTGAAGATGACGCGCCTGCGTCAAACCATCGCCCGCCGCTTGAAGGACGCGCAAAACACCGCAGCCATGCTGACGACCTTCAACGAAGTCGACATGACCAATGTCATGGCGGTGCGGAACAAATACAAAGACATTTTTGAGAAGAAGCACGGCACCAAATTGGGCTTTATGAGCTTCTTCGTGAAGGCTTGTCTGGTCGCCCTGAAGGACGTGCCGGCCGTGAACGCTGAGATTGATGGCACCGACATCATCTACAAGAACTTCTATGACATTGGGGTCGCCGTGGGCACCGAAAAGGGTCTTGTGGTTCCTGTGTTGCGCAACGCTGAAGACTTAGGCCTCGCCGGTATTGAAAAGGGCATTGCTGATCTGGGCAAAAAGGCCCGCGATGGCGCTTTGACCATTGATGACATGCAGGGCGGCACTTTCACCATTTCCAATGGTGGCGTCTATGGCTCGCTGATGTCCACGCCGATCCTGAACGCGCCGCAGTCGGGCATTTTGGGCATGCACAAGATCCAAGATCGTCCGATGGTTGTTGGCGGTCAAATCATGGTTCGCCCGATGATGTATCTGGCTTTGTCTTATGACCACCGGATCGTGGACGGCAAAGAGGCCGTGACCTTCCTTGTGCGCGTCAAAGAATGCTTGGAAGATCCAGAGCGTATGTTGTTGGACATCTAAACAGGTCGCGTCCGTCGTGACCAAGGCTTTAGGGCTGGGATGGATTGAATGCTAACCCTCGCCGGGATCATCGTATTTCTTTACGCTGTCTCCAGCATATTGGGTCTGTGGCTCGCGTCACAGGTCACCAAGGTGCTGGAGGGCGAGGGGCCGATCCCGGAAGCGCTGGCTGAAACACCCCAACATCATCTCGACCTGATGGCCAATTATGCCATGGGCTGGCGGGCGTCGGCTTGGCGCACCTCGATTGGCGCTTTGGTTACAAGTCTGGTTGCCTTGGCCTTTTCAAGTTCACTGGCTTTTTGGGCCTTGGGGCTGGCGTTGGCGATTGATTGTATCCTGTTCATGACCTGTCGCGATATCCGCCTCATTTTGTACAAGACCACCGCGATGGAGCGCTTGGTTGATGCGGCCCAATGCGTCGCGCTTTTAGCGAGCTTTACCCTCTTCTTCTGGCTGACGCTGACAGGCGCTTTGGCTTGAGGAAATTTGACCGGGCCAATTGCAGAATTTGGTCCATCCCTCTGTAGCGATTGCAGCCCAAGGGGCGTAAGAGCGGTCGTTAAAACCATCCAATCAGGAGCTTCTACCATGGCAGAACAGTTTGACGTCGTCATCATCGGGGGTGGTCCAGGTGGCTATAATTGCGCCATTCGGGCAGCCCAATTGGGGTTGAAGACCGCCATCGTTGAAAAGCGCGGCCGCTTGGGTGGGACCTGTCTGAATGTCGGCTGTATCCCGTCCAAAGCCCTCCTGCATGCCTCAGAAGCCTATGAAGCGGCTCAGCATCACTTTGCCGATATGGGCATTGAAGTGACCGGTGTCTCGCTTAACCTCACCAAAATGCTGGCGCAAAAGGATGACGCCGTTGATGGCCTGACCAAAGGCGTTGAGTTCTTGATGAAGAAGAACAAAATCACCTATCTGGTTGGCACGGGCGCGATTGCAGGGGCTGGTACGGTCAATGTGACGGCGGCCGAGGGCACGGTTTCCAGCCTTGCCACCAAAAATATCGTCATCGCGACGGGGTCTGACATCCTGTCCTTGCCCGGCGTGACGATCGATGAAGAGCGGATTGTCTCCTCCACTGGCGCTTTGAAGCTGGCTGCAGTGCCCAAGAAGATGATCGTGATTGGCGGGGGCTATATCGGCCTTGAAATGGGCTCTGTCTGGCGTCGTCTGGGTGCCGAAGTGACTGTGGTTGAATATCTTGACCGGATTACGCCCACGATGGACGGCGAAGTCTCCACCCAATTCATGCGCATCCTGAAGAAGCAGGGCCTGATTTTTGAACTCGGCACCAAGGTCACCCAAGTTGAGAATACAGGCTCTGGCGTCAAGGTGACGGTTGAGCCTGCTAAGGGCGGCGATGCTAAGGTTTTGGAAGCCGACGTCGTCTTGGTCTCGATCGGTCGCAAACCTTATACCGATGGCTTAGGGCTGGAGACGGTGGGCATTGCCACCGATGCGCGCGGCTTTATCCCTTCCACCCATTGGGCCACAACGGCGCCTGGCGTCTATGTGATCGGCGACGTGACCTATGGCCCGATGCTGGCCCATAAAGCCGAGGAAGAAGGTGCTGCCGTGGCTGAAATCATGGCGGGCAAGTCCGGCCATGTGAATTTCGATGTCATTCCAGGTGTGGTCTATACCAATCCAGAAGTGGCCAGCGTCGGCAAAACCGAAGAAGAATTAAAGGCCGCAGGCACGCCCTATAAGGTCGGCAAATTCCCTTTCATGGCCAATAGCCGCGCCCGCACCAATCACGAGACCGATGGCTTTGTGAAAATCCTCGAACATGCCGAAACCCGCCGGATCTTGGGCGTGCATATGATTGGCGTCGGCGTGGGCGAAATGATTGGCGAAGCTTGCTTGGCCATGGAATTTGGTGCCTCAGCCGAAGATATCGCACGCACCTGCCATGCCCACCCAACCATGTCGGAAGCCATGCGCGAAGCCGGCAAGGCCGTTGATGGCTGGGTCATGCAAATGTAGTCTTTTTGGATGAGCCCACGGGCTTCACCCAAAACCAACAATTCAGTGGGAGAGTTGCTATGGCGACCACGACGATCCAGACCCCTCTCACGCTTCCTTGCGGGGCAGTCCTGAAAAACCGGCTGGCTAAAGCAGCCATGACGGAAGGCTTGGCTGATAGTCGTGGCGTGCCGACCGTCGGGTTGGTCCGCTTGTATCAAGGTTGGGCCGAAGGTGGCTGTGGCCTGTTGATTACAGGCAATGTGATCATCGACGCGGATCATCTCGAACGTCCGGGCAATGTCATCTTGGCTACTGCGCCAACGCCAGAGGCTGAGGCAGCGCTGCGGGCTTGGACCCAAGCTGGTACCGCAAACGGCACCCATTTGTGGGCTCAGATCAGCCATGCTGGTCGACAAACCCAGAAATTGGTCAACCCAAACCCTAAGGCACCCTCGGCGGTTAAATTGGGTCTGCCCGGCGGGCAATTTGGCGAACCCCAAGCCATGAGTGCAAGCGAAGTTGAGGCCGTCATCCAAGCCTTTGTGCAAGCGGCCCTTACCTGCCAAGCAAGTGGCTTTACAGGGGTACAAATCCACGCCGCCCACGGCTATCTCTTATCGTCTTTCCTCAATCCTTTGGCCAATCAGCGCCACGATCTTTACGGCGGCCCACTGGAAAATCGCGCACGGCCTTTGCTAGAAGTGGTGCGCCAGACGCGGGCTGCCGTGGCACCGGGCTTTGGCGTTGGCGTGAAACTCAACTCGTCAGATTTCCAAAAGGGCGGCTTGACGACGGAAGATTCCGTGCAAGTGGCCAAGTGGCTGCAAGAGCTGGGTGTAGACCTGCTCGAAGTTTCGGGCGGCAATTATGAAGCGCCTGAGATGATGGGGATGGAGGGTCTAGACCCATCCGCCCCACGCCCGACCAAAAGCGCCTCGACCTTAGCGCGCGAAGCCTATTTCATCGACTTTGCCCGCACCCTGCGCCGCGAAGTTACCATGCCCATTATGCTCACCGGTGGCCTGCGCACCCTTGCCGGCATGCAGGCAGCTTTGGATGAAGGCGTGGACGTGATTGGCATCGCCCGTCCTTTGACCATCGACCTCAAAGCCGCCAATGCGCTTCTTGATGGCACGCAAGATCACTTGCCGGCGTGGGAACAACAGCTGCAAGAGCGGCCGGGCTTCTTCGGTCCCAAATCCCCGATCAAGCTGATCCGCACCATCCAAGGCTTTGCCGGCATTTATTGGTATTACAGCCAATTCTACCGCCTCGGTCGCGGCCAGCCTGCCGAACCAAACCTGTCGCCGCTGAAAGCTATGGGCGAAGTGACCGGCATGTCTGGTCGCTTGATCAAGGCCCGCAAGGGTGGCGCGCCTGTCTCGCCTGTTTGAAGGGTACATAGCCAGAACTGCGTAGTTGGTTCATTCTTGACAAGCCTAAAATCTGAAGTAGCGTTTGGGAATGCGACGTTACTTTTACTTGATTTTTATCGCCTTCCTTTCATCGTTTTTGCCTGCCGCTGTGACGGCACAAATGGCACCCGAGGCAGCATCCAAGGCTGCGGAACCGGCACCCCCGCAGCCACAAGTCGGGCCACTTGAACTCAATATGGTCATGCTGGTGCGTGACGGTGCCGAAGTGCGTGTCGCCAATGGAGCAGTTGGCCGCGACCAAGCGCTTGCTTCCATTCCCTTCAAATATCGCCGGACGGCAGAGCTGACAGAAGATCTCGTTATTTCTGGCCTGTTTGGAAATGGCGAGAAAACTCTCTTAAAAGCAGGCGCTAAAGGTTATTGGGCTGGCCGCTTTACTTCCCAAACCATCAACTCCACAACCATCAATGGCGTTCCAATCAATCGATCCTATGGACAGCGTAACTATGTGCAAATCTGGTGCTTCTTTGGTCGCAATGACAAGGACAAAGCCTCACATGCATGCCTTCAACAAAAGGAAGATGGTCAGGCTGAGGTTATCATCACTGGACAACCCTATCTTCTAAAAAGCTTTTCTGTGATGAACGCCAGTACCGCACTCAAGTTCAGCTTTCAAGAAAAGGAGGTTGAGCTGTTTCCCGATCTGCGGATGGAATATCGTTTCATTGAGTGGGACTCGAAGGATGTCGATGTCGATTTGATGATCCAAGGCGTCTGGGTTGACAGCCTCCCGGCTCAAAGAGAAGCCGATGGCAGCGCACTATTGGCGACTCCGGCTGGAAACTTACGCCTCCGTCAGGAGGGGACTAACCGCCTTAAAGTTTTGGCCTCAATGGAGCAGCCTGCCAAGCCTGTAAAGAAAGTAGAGACGCCACCGCCCCCTAGCCAAAAGGAACTAACAGCGGCCATGTTCACCTTGGCGAGAATTGTGGACGGACAGGCCGCGCAATTGGAAAACAGCATGCCAACCCGCATGCATGTTCTTACGTTGGCGCAAGTAGACCCAGCGCCGCGTCCCATACAAGTGGGTGAAATCGTCGCGCGCCAAACCATACGCCCACCGGGTGCCTTTTCTCAGGATGCGACCCCCCTCAATCGGCCTGAGCGATTTGGACCTCCGGGCGCTCTTCTTTTTCCATTCCAGTATCGAAATCATTCGATATTTTTGTGTTGGCGTAATGCTGAGCAGATGGCCAAGACAGCTCCAGAATTTCATCAATGGCGCGTGAAAGGCCATTGTCTTGAAGATGAGGACAAGGACGGTCGCTATGAGGTTTTGTGGAAGGACCCCATCTTTGCTTTGGGCAGCCGTTATTTATTAGTGAGCGTTAGCGGTCGGACGCTCTTGAACCAGCCCACTACGCCGCCAATCACCGTTAAGCCAGCAGATCCAAATCTCTTGGTGCCTGAAACAATTGAGCTTGCTTATCTGGGTGTGTCAGACGAGAGCCTGACTGCGGCTGGCGCGGTGGTGGCCGAAAGCTTCAAATTCCAATGGCGCTATGGGACCTTCCCGAGCCGTTCGCCTGAATTCACGAAAACATTCGAGTTTGAAGTCAGGGTCAACGAAGAGGGAAGGGGTGACTATCTGCTCGGCGGAAAACCTGTGTTGAGAGTTCGTGACGCAAGAGCTAACAGCAGTCCAAATCTGCAGGTCCAAGGCTTTTATCCTTTAGGCGATGTCGACCTTCAGAACATTGCTGAAAGAGCCAAGGAAATGCGATCTATCGCGCAAACACTTCGCGAGCAGGCAAACGCGCCAGAGCAGCTTACGACTGGCGGAACAGCAAAAGCACCAAGCCCCGCTGTTCCTTGATCGTGTTGACTGATCCCAAAAGGGCGTCGGTTACAAATCTGCTCCTTGTTACGCACGCCTCACGGCTTTAGGCTTGCCTGCTGGCGTGGTGCGGCGGGGGCCATGATGAACTCAATCTGCTCTGGATGGTCGACCCAGACGCTGGGGCCATTGGAACTGCGCACATAGCCGCGCACGCGGATGGTGCGGCCCTGTAGGGCCAGCAAGTCCTGCGCGCCCCCGCGCCAGCGTGGGAAAGCCGTTTCAGGCACGATAGCCGTTACGTCTGTCTTCTCGTCCGTCCCGAAGTTCAAGAAGATGACTTTGCCGCGCTGGCTGGCCTTTTCCACCTTGCCTTCCATCAGTTGGAAGCTGTTGATCCCGCCCTGAAGCGCTTCGGGGGTAGCAAAGCGGACTTGATAGGGACCAGATGTCCACACGCCGCGCCCAGCCCGCCGCGCCTCGCGTTCTGCCTGCCAAAGGTCGCCAATTGCGCGGCGGTTATCCGCATAGGTATGGACCCGCGCCAGACCATTCTTCAGCAAGGCCGATTGGACCCAGACGGCTTCTTTGCCCAAGCCTTGCGGCACAAACACATGGGCAATCGCCCGCCCGCGCCGGTCACGCCGCAGACCATCATAGCGCAGCTCAACCTTCTTGCCTAAAATCAGACGTTCCAAATCCTGGGTTGCCCGCGGCCCCCAGATGTCTCCAGGGCGAACCCGCGGTGCCTCCACCTCAGCGAGGCGCACTTCCAGCCCAGAGTCGAGGACAAAACTATCCCCATCGAGCACTTTGCTGACTTGGCCCGCTTCCCCGCGTTCAAAGCTGGGGGCGGCGGCCGCAATTGCCACAACGACGCCAAACAAACTGATCAATTTCATAGACTTATCTAATCTCATCACACGCCCTGCCTTCTGCTGTGCTGCGAATGAGATTAGACTATGTTCTTGTTTTGATCCTGTCGAGTCTTATTTTAGGTAATCGTCTTAGTTTTGTTGATTTTTGGATTTAACCGTATGAAACGCCTGTTAATTTTTCTGACAGGGCCCAAAGGTCGCGGGCCGCATCTTGGTCCACGGCATGGTCGCGTACTTCACCATGGGCTTTTCCGCCTGCAACATGGCGCACCGCGATATCGCAATCCTCACAATAGACCCCGCCCATTCCCTCGAGTTGAGGCGAAGTCGCACACCACACACTGGTGGCCGCACCTTGCTCTGGCGTTTTGAACAGAGGGTTCAGATTGCCCTCCTTATCCATCCAGCCCATGGCAATCATTTCTTCCTGCGGCAAATGGCGCTGCAAATTGGTCATGATGCCACCGGGATGCAGCGAGAAGGCGCGGATGCCATGGGCCTTGCCACGTGCATCCAACTCAACCGCAAACAGACTATTCGCGCTTTTGGCACGGCCATAGGACACCCATTTGTCATAGGGCGTTGTCTCGAAATTCGGGTCATTCAGGTCTGGTGCACCGATCCGGTGGCCAATTGAAGAAACCGAGACGACGCGTGCGCCCTTGGCTGCAACCAAATTGTCCCACAGGCGGCCAACCAATTGGAAGTGACCCAAATGATTGGTGGCAAACTGGCTCTCATAGCCACGGCTGTCGCGAGTCAGAGGATTGGCCATGATGGCGGCATTATTGATGAGGATATGGACAGGGCCGCTGAGGCTTGCGCCAAAGGCGTCAATGCTGGCGGGGTCGCCAAGGTCGAGGGCAGCAATCTCAATCTTGCCCGCCACGCCTGCAAGCTCGGTCGCGGCCGTATCTGGGCGCCGGGCTGCCACGATGACGCGTGCTCCGGCGCTAGCCAAAGCCCGCACGGTTTCAAGGCCAAGGCCGGAATAGCCGCCGGTCACCACAGCGGTCTTGCCCGTCAGATCAATGCCTTGGATTACATCCATCGCGGAAGACCGCATCCCAAAGCCGGAATTGAGCGGTTTTTGTAAGTCTGAAATGCGCGCCATGGTCGTCTCCCTCATAATCTGTTTTTCTAAGTTTGTGGACCATCTCAGGCGCGATGCAAAGGCAAAACTTGTAAGTCCTCTGCGCTGAGTGCCTGCAGCAGTCGATCACTTATCCATTGGTCTGGCCGAATCGTGGTGTTAAGGTAGCGCACACCTAAGACAGGATGAAGACTTCATGGCTGACGGACATTTTTCCCCTACGACAGAAACTGTCTCCGCCACCCATGCAGACCGCGTCTATCAGGCTCTGCTGGCCGATATTCTCGAGAATGGGCAAAAGCGCGAAGATCGCACGGGCACGGGCACTTTGGGTGTTTTTGGTCGGCAGATGCGCTTTGACTTGGCCGATGGATTTCCGCTTCTGACAACGAAGAAGCTGCATACCCGCTCGATCATCATCGAATTGTTGTGGTTCCTGCGCGGGGAAACCAATATTGCTTGGTTGAAAGAAAATGGCTGCTCCATTTGGGATGAATGGGCCGATGCCGAAGGCGAGCTTGGCCCGGTTTATGGAAAGCAATGGCGGTCTTGGGCGGCACCTGATGGCCGCTCTATCGATCAGATCAGCCAATTGGTCGCCAATCTGAAGTCCAACCCGTGGTCCCGGCGTCATGTGATTTCGGCTTGGAATCCAGCCGATGTCGACGATATGGCGCTGCCACCCTGCCACTGCTTGTTCCAGTTCCACGTCTCAACCGATGGCAAATTGAGCTGCCAATTGTATCAGCGCTCGGCCGATGTTTTCCTCGGCGTGCCGTTCAATATCGCCTCTTACGCTTTGTTGACCTTGATGATGGCACAAGTCACGGGCCTCAAGCCTGGCACCTTTGTGCACACATTGGGCGACGCGCATTTGTATTTGAACCATCTCGACCAAGCGCGCTTGCAGATCTCGCGCGAGCCTTTGGCTTTGCCGCGTTTGGAACTGAACCCAGAGGTCCAAGACCTTTTTGGCTTTAGCTATAGCGATTTCAAGCTAGAGGGCTATCAAGCCCATCCCCATATCAAGGCAGCCGTCGCGGTTTAATTCAGACTAGAATTTCAACCACGGCTTTTTGCCAGAGGCGGGGGCCTCATCCTCGTCTGCGCCCAGGCCGTCAAATGCGCCAATACCTGGATCATCAGGCACCACGGGTTCAGCGTCGCCACTGGCGGTGCTGGTGGCCAAAGTGCGCTCTGTCAAAGCCGCGAGCTCTGGAGCAACCAAACGCTCGGTGTCAGATCGTTCAAGGCGTGGATGGATCAGAAGGCCGCGCTCACCATAGGATTCAATCAAGCGCGCCCAATCGGCATCCTCATAGGCAAAGGCGCTACCATCTGGGTCAAGGTCCGACCAATCGGGCTCGCGCGGCGCATTGGCCCCTTTGCCCAGCCATTCGCGTGCACCAGCCTCATCGCCAGAAGCTTTTGCCGCTGCCGCGCGCAGAGCGAGAATTCGCGAGGTAGGCCGCTCGGCAAGCAAGGGTTCTAGACCCTGAATGGCTGTCACCGCATCTTGGTTCAGCAAAGCCTGTTCAACCGCCAGAATGCGGCTTTCGCGATGATTGGGGTTGAGGCGGATCAGGCCATCGAGCCAGCGCGCTTGGGTTTGCGGGCTCTCTTCGCTCTTCAGGTCTTTATAGGCAATTGCCAAAGCAGGGTGAGGCGCTGCCTCCCAAGCGGATTCCAACGTACCGGCTGCCTGCCACTGCTTGCCAATAATGGCTTGCAGTCGGGCGGCCATCACGGCGGCGGGGGCAAAGCCTGCGGCGAATTTGCTGGCGCGCTGGGCGAGTTCTAGGGCTTGGGCTGGTTCCATCATACGCTCCGCGCGATGGGCAGCAGCAGCCAGCACAACGGCGCGTCGGCGCGTGGCAGTCTTTTGGCCGACAAGGCCACGCTTCTCCGCGTCATCAAGGGCCGCCAAAGCGCCATCCCAATCGGCAGCCAAGACACGACGGCTAAACAGGAACTCGGCAGGCCAAGGTGCCTTCTTTGAACTCTGCAGGGCGGCTTCGGCATGAGAAATTGCCGCAGCCAAATTGCCCCGGTTCAAAGCCAGCTCTGCCAAGCCACGGCGTGCTGCAACGCCATAGCCAGCCACATCGGTCAGTTCGCCATAGAGGCGCTCGCCCGCTGCCCCGTCACCCGCCACAACAGCAGACTTCGCGGCCAAGAACTTTGCGCTTGCCGCATCTGGGGCAAAGCCAAGTGCCTTCTGCGCATGTCGACGGGCTTCGGAAATCTCGCCAGCGTCAAATGCCGCCATGGAGAGGCCCAAAGTATCCAAGCACTTCTTACGGGCATTTTCCTGTTGGGCGCGCTTCATGCGTCCGGGCAAGCTCCACAGCCAGCCAATAAAGCCCCAGGTCGCGGTCATCAAAATGGTAACGCCCATCAGGATTGCAGCCGCAACGCCCGGGCCGACACTGACCTTCTTCAGGCCGTCATTATAGACGATCTCACCGGGTTGAATGGCCAGAAAGACAAAGCCTGCCAGCATCGCTAGTCCCAAAATGATCAGGATGATCAGTCGGATCAATTTCATGGCAGGTTTCCTTGCTTTTGTTGGGCTGCAGGTGCTTTGGCAGCACCAACAGGGCCCGGGGTTGCAGGAATAATGCCAACAGGGGCGCTAGCTGCGACGGGTTGTGTTGAAGCAGGGGCAGCCGGTGCTTGGGGTGGTGGTGCGCGCGTACCGCGTTCAACGGCCCCGCGAACTGCGGCCAATCGGCTTTCAAGGGTTAAGCGGCCTTGGGCCCCGTCAATCCATTCGGTTACAACAGCTGGAGCAGGGCTGATCGCTTTTACTTCTTCAACAGCGGCGGCCAGATCGCCCTGATCCAGTTTTACCTTGGCGCGCAACAAGCTCGATTGCGCGCTGGTCCCGTTCACGTCGGCCACCTTCTCAACCCGAACCAGATCGGCGAAAAAGCCCTTGATCCATCCCCAAAAGCCGCTTTCTTTCTGGGCGGCGCGGTCGCTGGCAACAATGGCGGGCTCAAGGGCGGCGAACCGCTCTTGCAACAGGGTGCGGGTTGGCACGCCTTTACGGGCAAAGTCTTCCAAGGCCGCGACTTCCGCAACGCCCGGCAGCGCGGCGCGGACCGTCTCAAACTCCGGCCAGAAGGGGCCGGGTCGGCTGGCTGCTTCCACCAGATTGATGACTGCAAAAGTCACGCCGGGCGAAGGGGCTTGCGCCGCTTGGCTTTGCAGCGTTTGGACCATGATTTTCAGGCCCGCAATTTCGGCTTGTAGGCTGGCGATGATCGCCCCGCCTGCACCGGTGGGGTCCAAAGCCGCCAGACGGGTTTCAATCGCGGTGACGCGGCCTGAAACGCCTTTCAGCTCGCCATCCAAAGCCGCCGTGTCGAAAATTGGGGCGGGCGGTGCAGCGGCTGGGGCTGCAGGATCAACGGGGCCTGATGGTGCGGCCTTGGCGGCAGGTTTTGGCCCTTCGAGACGCGCGACACGGCCTTCAAGTGCGGCGAGGCGGGCGGCGACTGCAGCCATTTGCGGTCCAGAATTATTCTGACTTGGCGTCACCAATTGGCCGAGGCCAACTTGGCTCATCAGGGCTGGTTGGCCCAAAGCCACCAAAGCCAGAACCGCGCCGCCGCAGGCAGCAGCGGTGGAGAAAATCAAAACGGTGAATAGGCCGACGCCGCTGCGCCGTGGGCTTGGCGCGGCGGGAGTGGCGGATGAAAACACCGGACTATTCGCGCTAGGCTCGCTCGCCTTTGCAGAACCAGAACCCGCGGCCCGCAATTGGGCGTCCAAAAACGGGTCTGAAACGGGCCTTGGCTCGGCCTTCGGCTCAGGCGTTACGGTCGAATCAAGCGGGTCTGGGGGAAGTTTTTCATCAGCCATAATCTAGTTAAACTCTGCTGCGCCCATTCACTCAAGGCTTTGTTTCTCAACTTCGTCGCGCAAGGCTTCCATCAGCGCGTCTTCATCCGGGGAATCGGCGATGCTGGTCGAGCTAAAGCCCAACTCTTCCAATGGCTTAATGCAGGCCGACGACAGGCCGACCACGCACCAACTGGCCAAGTTCAGCGCCGCATCGCTTACAGCGGCTGCGAGCCTACGCGCCCCGGCGGGCGAGTGGATCAGGATAAAACCACTATCCTTTGCCAAATGCACCAAAATATTGGCTTTGAAGTCTGGATGGTCATGGGTGGCATAGACTTCAACATGGCGCGCTTCAAAGCCACAGGCGCGCAACATGCCCGTCACATCGCCTGCAACTTCGCGGCCGCGCAAGTGCAATAAGGCACCCTGCCTTGGGCTCATACGGTCGGCGGCGAGGACCGCCAAAGTGGCCCCATCGCCGCCAGCCGAAATCACAGTTTCAAAACCTGCCGCGATGGCCGCTTCTGCCGTTGCATCGCCAACAGCGTAAAGTGGCAGGGTCCTGAGCGCTTCTGTGACTTGGATCGCCCGCGCGGCAGCCGCACTGGTCATTAAGAGCGCTTGCACGCCTTCAAGATCGAGGGTCGCCGGGGTAGTCTCCACCCGGGCAGCCGGCATGATCAACGGGGACAACCCAAGCGCGCGCACCGCCTCTGCAGTGGCATGGGCACCGGGTTCGGTCCGCGTAATCACACAGGCTTTCATGTCATCCATGCGCTCCTGCAAACGCATTTCCGGCCATTTCCTTGACCCTTTGGCCAAGTTCGGTTCCCAAAGCTTCGGCCTTGTCTCTGGTGGCGTGGGCAAGGGTTCCGTCACAACGCCAACGCTCTTGCCCATCGGCTTGCAGGGCTTCGCCGATGAAAGACAGCGTGCCCGAAGCATCCAAGCTGGCGAGCGCACCAATGGCGGTGCGGCAGGATCCATCAAGGGCGGTCAAGAAGGCCCGCTCAGCGGCGACTTCAATCTCGGTCACGGGGTCTGCGATTTTGGCAAAGGCCGCTGCGGTTACAGCATCGCCTGCCCGTGCCGTAATGGCCAAAGCCCCTTGGCCAATGGCCGGTGGCATGGCGACGGGGTCCAACAGCACATGAGGCACATCGCTATAGCCCAGCCGGGCCAAGCCCGCTGCCGCCAAGAGGGTTGCATCGCATTGGCCAGCTTTCAGCTTCTCAAGCCGTGTGCCGACATTGCCACGCAAGGACACAATGGTCAGGTCTGGGCGGGCATGCAGCAATTGCGCGGCACGACGCAGGCTGGCAGACCCAATCACGGCACCCTGCTTCAAATCATCTAGGCCCATGCCCGCAACCGTCACCAAAGCGTCGCGGCGGTTTTCCCGCTCTGGTCCGGGCAACAGCACAATGCCGTCGGGCAATTGGGTCGGCACGTCCTTGAGCGAGTGAATGGCGCAATCGATCCGGCCCTCCAAAAGCGCATCGTCGAGTTCCTTGGTGAACAGGCCTTTGCCGCCCGCTTCACTCAAAGGACGGTCTTGAATGCGGTCGCCGGTCGTGGTGATCGGCACGATTGGCAGACGATCTTCGATTTCGGCGCTTGTAATGCCCAGCGCCTCTGCCAAAAGAGCGCGGAGTTGGCCGGTCTGGGCCAGCGAAAGAGGAGAGCCGCGAGCACCAATACGCATGATAGGTTCCAGTTCAGAGCGTTGCATCTCTTACTAATCACCCCTAGTGGCAAGGCAGGTCAAGCTTCGGAGCCAGCATGAGCGGACAGATGCCCAATTCTGATCCACAAATCGTCCTTGGACTAGAAACAAGTTGCGATGAAACCGCCGCAGCTGTGGTGGCTCTGCAGGATGGTCGTGCCCGCGTTTTGTCCAGCATCATCGCCAGTCAGATTGAGGCGCACGCCCCCTATGGCGGGGTGGTTCCTGAAATTGCAGCCCGCGCCCATGTCGACGTGATTGATCATGTGATTCATCAGGCCATGACCAAGGCAGGGCTTGGCTTTGACGATCTTACCGGTGTGGCCGCAACCGCAGGCCCCGGCTTGATTGGCGGAGTCATGGTGGGCTTGCTGACCGGTAAAGCGATTGCCTTGGCGCGTGGCCTGCCCTTGGTGGCGGTCAATCACTTAGAGGGGCATGCGCTCTCCCCCCGCCTCGAAGCCGATGTGCCTTTCCCATATTTATTGCTTTTGGTCTCCGGGGGGCATTGCCAGCTCTTGCGGGTCGCGGGCCTAGATGCGTGCGCGCGTTTGGGCTCCACCATTGATGATGCTGTCGGCGAAGCCTTCGACAAAACCGCAAAAGTTTTGGGTCTGGGCTATCCCGGTGGCCCAGCGGTGGAGCGTGCCGCGCAGACCGGAAATCCGAAGCGGTTTGATTTGCCCCGGCCCTTGAAAGGCCGCCCCGGCTGTGACTTTTCCTTTGCAGGCCTAAAAACCGCCGTCGCGCGGGAGGCTGCGGCCTTGGGCACTCTGAACGAGCAGGACATTGCAGATCTCTGCGCCAGTTTTCAGGCCGCCGTTGGCGACGTCTTGGTAGATCGCACCCGTCAAGCCATGGCTGCAATGGTGCTGCCGGAGGGGCAGTCTGGCCGTTTTGTCGTCGCCGGCGGCGTGGCAGCTAATCTGACGCTGCGTACCCGTTTAGAAGGCTTGTGCGCGCAGTTTGGCTGGTCCTTCTTTGCACCAGCTTTGGCCTATTGCGGTGATAATGCTGCGATGATCGCCTTGGCGGGGGCAGAGCGTTTGGCGCAAGGCCTGTCGGATGATTTGGATGCACCGGCCCGCCCGCGCTGGCCACTCGATGCCGAAGCAGCCCGCGCCGCGCCGATGTATAAAACCGGACGTAAAGGGGCGAAGGCTTAAGCCTTCTGGTCGGCCAGCTGCTTCTTCTGTGCCGCTGCGCCATAAAAGCCGACACGGAACGGGCCAAACCAGAAGACTTTGCCCAAGCCCCGCCACATCTTGTCATAGGCCCAAGCCAATCGTTCGTGTCGCACAATCCACAAAAGCGCGACCAGCGGCGCAAGCGCCAGCGCCTGCGCGACGCCTTTGAACATGGAAATCACCATCCGGACATAATCCTTGTCCGCCCGATTATACCATTGGCCGGTGGTATTATGGCCAAAGGCAAAGGCGCGCTTGGTTAGATAGGCCCAAGTCGCCCGGCTGGGCGGTACATCTTCATAAACCCAAGCGTCATGCGCCCAGCCAAATGTGCCGCCGCTGGCAACCACTTCGCGCCATAAGATATCATCTTCGCCACCGGTTTCATTGGCGGCTGGATTGAAGGGCTCTGCCTTGGTGAAGACGGTTGCGCGCCTTAAAAAGCAATTGCCGCAGCCATAGGGGATATCGATCAGGCGCGTTGGCCCATCGAGGCAGCGGGAGAAAAAGTTTTTAAAATAGGCGTGGGGCACATTATGCTTGGCGGGCAGGCGGGCTTCGATCGGACCGAACACGACGTCTGCGCCCGTCTCTTCTTGCGCGCGGACCAGATTGGCTAGCCAATTTGGCTTGGCCACTTCATCATCATCTAGAAACGCAACGAACGTCCCGCGCGCCAAACTCACAGCTTTGTTGCGCGCATTAGCAACCCCGGCGGCAGGTTCCACCGCATAGGTGAAGGGCGTTTGGCCTGCTTCAAGGGCTAGTTGATCCGCAATAGGTTTGCAGGATTGGTTGGCATCATTGTCGACGAGAATAAGCTCTAACGATGGCGCACCTTCTTGGCTCAGAATCGAGCGCACAGCCGCCAATGCACCGTCTGGACGGTGAAAGGTTGGGATGATCACGCTAATGAAAGGTGCCTCTTGAACGGACTGCCTGACCACAAATCTACCTTTCGGTTGGCAGGTCGAAGTTGTCTGCCCCTGTTTAGCGTTCCTTATCGCACAAAAGCGTCGCTCATTTCTTACCAAGCTTAGGCTTTCACACATGAAAATGCCGCCAAAGCACGAAGCTTTGGCGGCAGAGTAGCACGTCCGATTTTGGGGGGGAGACGTGGGGCTTGGAAGAGGGTTTTGGCTAAAATACGCCGGGTGAACCCCAGCTTTATTGGTTTAGTAGCCAGCCGCCCGTGCTGCCAATTCACCGATTGGGGTGAGGATAGAAGCGACGAGGGCGGTTGCGAGCATCAAGCTCCAAAAGTGTGGGTTCGAATTTGTGTTGGTCATGGGGAGGATCCGTTTCTGTTTCTGTGTTTGTACAGTCTATATAGGGAAACGCTGCACGCTTGTCAATGAACAATTTGCATATCATTCATTAATTATTGGAAAGGTGCAGAAGGCCATGCCTTGGCAAAGGCTGTAGACGAGTCTGAGCGCGAAAGATGGGGCGGGATCGGCCTTAAGGGAGCGCGCAACTCGTGTTGCGCGATCCTTTCGATTTGCGATTCGTGATGGAACGCATCCTGCTGCGCAGAACGCTTTTATAAGGCTACAGCTAACCCGAGCCTTTTAAGTTTAGCTTTATGGCTGCTTTGCGCCAGAGGTTGCCGATTAGGGCGGGTTGGCGTTTGCGCGAAAGCGGACGTTTGCCAGCATGTAGGGTGCGGTCCGACAGGACTGCACCACCTTACACACGCCGGTTGTGGTTATGGTTTTTCACTTAGACAGCCTTTGCCGCAGGCTATGCCTAGGCAAAGGCTTAGGTCGAGTTTGGGCGCGCAAGATGGGGCGTCAAGGGGCACGCTTCGCGTGTCGGCGCAGCCGATTTCACCCCTTGACTCCCCAGCTTGCGCAGAAACAATTGTCGCATGGCTTCAAGGCAAGCGAAGTGCGGCCTTGAACCGTTCCGAGTCATTTGGCTGCGCCCCCACATGAACGACCTTTGGATTTGCTTGACCATGGTGCATTCCATTGATGGAATGCACCCTAACGCGCGGAGTGCATTACTGATTGAAGGAATTCGAAAATGACCGTGGCTGCTAAAATTGGGGTCATCTCTCTTGCTATGTTCTTGGTCGCTGGATGTTACACGCGAGATACTCACATTGAGATTCAAGACGCAACATTGCTAGTGGGCCCAAGGAGCCAAACGATGGGCTTTATTACGGTGGATGCTGTTGATGCAAAGCGGATTGCATGGGGACCAAATCAAGTACGCCTAAAGACGTGCATTGAAGAGCAAAGTATTGACCCCTGTTCCGAATACATTGTCGGTTCTGTGAACCGCCCATCAGTTCCATTTGCTCGTTCAAATCGCGTATATTTTGATTACGATCCAAATGGTGAAATCAACGTTATAACTGGCCGGCAAGAAACAGATTTTGATGTTCGGAAAATAAAGTGCCTAAAAATAAGGGTGCTACCTGGTGACTTCAAACCCGCTGGGGAATCTGATTGGTTTTGTAATTTGCGCTTTGAAGTTGTGAAGGACACAGTCACTGATACTCGCTAGCGATGCAGCAACGCTCTCTGTGAAAAGGGTGATACTTCGCGGGCATCTGGAAACGCCTACTACGTCAGATCGGTGGGAGTGCAGGCACTGGATTGTTGCCGGAGCGCATAGAACAAAGAAACACTAGCTAGCTAATTGTGTGTCGGGAGCCTATGGCTCACGCAAGATCGCCCGGCGTCAGGCGCCACCCCAAGATACACGTGTAAGCAAAGTGGCCCCTCAGCTTATTTTGAAAATTTTGCCATTTAATTGGTACACCTATTCGGAACTTAACGCCCGCTTTCGCCCCCACACACCCTCAAAGCAGCCCATCTCCTTTCGGCCACTTGTCGCCATCGCGTGCGGGGGAAGCGGAGCGACGCATTGGGCGGTTCCAAGTCAAAAAGCCTGAAAGTCTGGCTTGACCATGGTGCATCCCTCTCGGAACGCACCCTGCGGCGCGGTGCGCATTGCAGGGTTGGTTTAGCGCTTGAGAAGGCCTTTGTAGATCAGGTCCATCGTGCCTTCGAGCTCGCGCCGAAGCACATCGATGCGGAAGCAATTATAGAGTTGGGGATAGCGGAACTTCATCGTGGCGCACTGGATCATCTCTGCCAGCTCGTCGAGATTGTCGTGGCGATCAAACAAGCCTTCCGCAATCCCGTCTTCCAACATCCGCACCAGATAGACGCGCTCAATGGCGAGGCGACGATTGGCATAGGCAGGGCGTTCGCGCGAGATGGCTTGCGCCAGCTCGAAAATCTTCTTGCTCTCGTCGATCAGCTTGAACGTATGCTCAAGGATCACGCGGTGAAACTCTTTTAAGCGCACACCGGCAGAGCCACCAGAGGCCACGACCGATTCCATCATCTCGTCCTCGTCGCACTCATGCGCACGGGCGTGGGCCTCGGCAATGTCGAGCTTAGAGGGGTAGAATCTGTAAAGATTCCCAGTCGACATCTTGAGGTCGGAGGCGATCTCCGACATCGTGGTTTTGCTATAGCCGTAATGCTCGAAACGCCGACCTGCGGCTTCCAAGATACGATCGCGGGTTTCTGCTTTCTCATCCATGCGAAACCCCTTAGACTGGAAATGATGAACAATCAACAAAATGTTCAGTTTTTACAAACCTGACGCCAGCGTCAAATTTACACAGGGGAAGCGAGCTTAAAATGGCGCAAATTGGCATCCTAGGGGCAGGGGCTTGGGGCACCGCTTTGGCGCAGGTGGCCGCAACCGCTGGACATGACGTCTGCTTGTGGGCGCTGGAGCCTGAAGTCTTGGAAAGCATTCGGGACTCTGGCGAAAATAGTCTTTTTTTGCCGCAGGTTAAGCTGTCGCCACGCGTCCAGGCGACCGGGCAATTGTCTGACTTAGCGTCTGCGGACGCCATTCTCGCAGTCGTGCCTGCCCAGTTCATGCGCCAAACCTTGACCGCGCTCGCCCCCCATGTGCGCGCGGGTACGCCCATCGTCCTGTGCTCCAAGGGCATTGAGCAAGGCACGCAAAAATTGATGACAGACGTGCTAGCCGAAGTGTTGCCCGACTGCGTTGGGGCTGTTCTTTCGGGGCCAAGCTTTGCCAAAGACGTGGCGATTGGGCTGCCTACGGCAGTTACCTTGGCCTGTAGCGACTCACATGTTGGCGCGCGCTTGGTCGATTTGATCGGCATCGCGACCTTCAGGCCCTATCTGGCAACCGATCTGGTGGGCGCAGAAATTGGCGGCGCGGTCAAAAACGTTTTGGCCATAGCGTGCGGCATGGCCGAAGGGCGGGGCTTGGGGGAGAGTGCGCGCGCGGCCTTGATCACGCGCGGCTTTGCCGAAATGACCCGGCTTGGCGTTGCCATGGGGGCGGATGCCCGCACCTTGGCTGGCCTATGCGGCTTGGGCGATCTGGTCCTGACTTGCTCCAGTGCCACCTCGCGCAACTTCGCTTTGGGCTATGCCTTGGGCCAAGGGCAGAGCTTCCAAGAAGCCACGGCAGGTAAGCGCAGCATTGCCGAAGGGGCCTCCACCGCTCCGGCGCTTCTAGAGCTTGCCGCCAGTAAGGGCGTGGCCATGCCGATTTGTGAAGCCGTCGCTGCCATCCTGGCTGGACGGGTGGATGTGGCGCAGGCCATTGGAAAACTCCTTTCGCGGCCATTCAAGGTGGAGGCAGACTAATGACTTTATTTCTTTTGACATGCTTGGATCATGAAGGCGCGCTGGACCAGCGCTTGGCCACCCGCCCGGCCCATCTGGACTATGTCGCCACGTTCGGCACAGCCGTGAAATTGGCTGGCCCTGTCTTAAACGCGCCAGACGGCGGCCCCATCGGCTCTCACTTTATTTTGGATGTCGCCGATCAGGCCGCAGTGGAAGCCTTTGCCGCCAACGATCCCTATGCCCTCGCGGGTGTGTTTAAGTCCCACACCATCCATCCGTTTCGTGTGGTGGTTGGGAATTTGTAGGGGAAGGGGCGCACGCAGGGTGGTTTAATCCAACTTCAGCTATGACATTTTCGTGATTGCGCCCACTTGAGGTTTTGCTTGACCGTTACGCAATTGATGGCTGGAATGGAATAAAGGGTCCCGCATTATGGGGTCGTGACGTGAAGCGCTGTCAATCGAGGTTGGTCAAGTGAGCATGAACAAACAATGGCTACGCCAGTGCGTCTTGGGCGCAGTAGTATTTTCTCTTTTCTTCCCTCCCTCGGCAAAGGCCGCAGAAGACCTGATGTTCGTGTCACCCGTCGCTTTCGCGTCAACGACACAATTTTCAGAGAGTCTAATGTCGCTGAGCGGCACTAGCGAGCAACTTGGTATGCCATTTGGCGGCGAGACTTCTGCGATTGAAACCGTAGTCGATCTGATGTTGCAATCGGCGGGTCGATACCAAGACAATAAAATGGTGCTCTATGTAACAGGCATTGGAAAATTCAATGGTGCAATGATGTTTGTGGAAGAGGCACCCGGTAGAGTCCGCGTGTTTAACCCGCACTTGCGATTTCCTGCGACGGATAAGTCGCTAGCGCTCGCCTGCAGCCAGCTGATGGAGTCCCACGGCATCGTTGGCAAACCACCCCGTCAGCCTCGTAATGGCACTTATTTTACATCAGGTGCTAAGCCTTATGAGGGCGAGATTACGGTCACCATAGAGAATGGCAGCTTTTCGATGAAAATTGTCTATCCGCCAGATCTCCCGATTGAGAAGCATTTGAATTTTAAGCCGCCAGAAGAGACGCCAGAGCAGTACGAACAACGAAAAGCACGAGATATAATTGCCAGGGCTGAACCTTTCTTCGGGCCTGCGCAGGTGGTTGAGACTGAGGATGGCACCATTCAAAGCGTGCCACCAAAACGCATCGATGTTCGCACCCAATTGCCGGTGCCTTGGCCGGAAGGCGAGGAGCCTCCGCAGACGCGCTGAAGTCCCCGCTTTTCGCGCACGCTGCGGTGGGGATGACATCGTGGGGTGCCGCTACTGCCCCGGTGCAACTTTGATAACGTGCTCCGCCTCTTGTAGCACCCGCGCGCGGGTCCAGACGAAGGGCACGTAGCGGCCACTGGCCCAGAGTGGAAATAGGTCGCGATAGTGCGGGCTGGATGGATCGCCGGATTGGCCGGGATTATTGATGACGACGCTATTGTCCCAAGCCCCCACATCCATCACCAAACGCACCGAGGGGCCGGAGGCGAATTTGTAATCACTCGTCCAACTCGTCGCGTTCGGGGTCGTGCCGCTGCCGCCGATGGGGAAGGGACCCACGCGGCGTTCAGCCTCGCGACCGGGAATGGGCAGGGCAGGCTTGAAGTCGGCTTGGTGCAAAATCCCCCAACGCCATTGGCGCGCGTCTGGCCCCATCAGGCGCTCTGCCTCGGTCCAAGCCGCGCCCAGCGAGTCGAGCAGAATCTCGCTGCGCACTTTTGCAGGGTCCGCGCCCAGCAAAGTGCCGGCTGCCAAGACAGGAATGACCGAAGTCGCAGGCGGGCGACCAAAATTGGCGCGTGCAGTTTCTGGAACCAAATGCTTCACGGCACTCTCGCCCAGATAACGGCCTGTCCAAATCTCAAACAAGGCAGCACTGGCGGAATCCGCCCCCATATAGCCCTCCCACCCACTCAAAAGTGACAACGCCGAGTTTTCGGCGGCGGTTCTGCCTTTAAAGTCTTTCAGTAGGGCCATTGTCCGGCGCGCAAAGGGTGAGGTCACATCATTCTGCAAAGCCATGGCATCATGGATACCAAATTTTGGCTTGGCGCGGATCACTTCCGAAATCCGGTTCACTCGGCTGGGTTCGGTCCATTCCAGAGCGAGGAGATGGGGATAGCCTTCGGGCACATTCATCTCGTTAGCGGTCGCGATAAAGCCCTCTTTCGGATTGCGTTTGACGGGCATGAGCGCGGGATCAAGCAGGCCGGTCCACTGGTATTGGTCGCCTGCTGGCACGGGAAGAAGGCCATCGCCCGTATGTCGCCTGGGTACAAAGCCACCCGGTGCCCAGCCAATATCGCCTTTTTTGTCGGCATAGAGCAGATTTAGGGGTGGTGCGCCCCAATGATCGCGCGCCACCAGAAACGCATCCCAAGACTTAGCTTTGAAGGCCCAAGCCGCGTTGAAATAGGCCGAGCCACCCGGCTGGTTCCACGTGGTCCGCAGGGCGAAACTGCGTTGGGTCGCGGGATCTTCATAGAGGATCGGCCCATCTGCGCTGAACTTTAGCACCACTTCTTGGGGGGCTTGGCCTTTGACCTCGATGGTTTCGCGGACTTCCCTCAAAGTGACCTTGGCGTCATTGACGACCAGATCTTGCTGATCAATCGCAAAGATCGTCAGAGCCCAAGCGATCTCGCCATTATGGCCAAAGCTAATGCCCGGCAGAGCAGGCTCGCCCGCACCAGCCAGTTTCAACTCGGGCGTATCAATGTGCGAGAGATACCGCAAATTAGGTATAGATTGTGCGCGATGGGGATCATTGGCGAGGATGGGTCGACCTGTCGCGCTGCGCTGCGGACCAATCACCCAATTGTTGGAGCCTTCTTGGCTTTCGGTGTCTCGGCGCGCCATCACCAAGACCTTGCCATCAAACTTCACGTCGCTCGTGCCCAGCGTAAAGGTTTCGAGCACGTTTTGCGGAATGCTGCAGGGGTCGAGGCCTTGTGGAATTTTGACTGCTGTTGCAGGCTCCAGCCTGCGCCGCAGGGGCTCTAGCTTCACATCGCCGCCGCAGAGGGCGCGCGCTCGGGCGACTTCACTCGTCAGGTTTGAAGCCAAAGCATTGGAGCGAATGCGCACGACATCATCGGCCTGCCAACGCTCTGGCTTGGTACCAGTTGCGGTAAATTCGATGGGAAGTTTTTGTTGCCCGCGCTCGGTCTCTGCGATGAAGGCATTGATGCCGGCCACAAAGCCTTCAGTCCAATCCTTGGCCTCCGACGGATAGGCCTTCCATTCGGCGGCCATATCGCCGCGATAAAGGAGAAGACGCGCCGCCCGATCTTGCTGCACATAAGACGGGCCAAAGCTGGCGGCGAGGCGGCCTAGGCCGCGCTTGCGCCACAGATCAATCTGCCACAGCCGGTCGCGCGCAACCGCATAGCCTTGCAGGAAAAAGCCATCGCGCGCCGTGGCGGCATAAATATGGGGAATGCCCGCGCGATCAATGATGATCTCACCGGACTGCGAGAGACCCGGTAAGGCGCGGGCCTCTTGCGTGACGCTGGGCGGCAAGGCCTGCGCGTGTGCCTGGCCTGCGAACAACAAGGTCGGCAGGATGATTATCCAAGGCTTCATGGCAGGCTCTCCCTTTCAGTAAAGCAAGCAGCCTAATCATGGTCCGGTGAAAAGACCATCCGGCATCGGCTCATTGAGTTTGAAATCGCGCCAGACGATCTCATTCTGCTTCACCCCGTTATAATAAAGGCGGATGCGGCCGGGCTGGACCCAAGATAAACCCGGCTTTTGATAGAAGTTGGAATAGATGCGTTCGTGCCAGCCGCGCGGTGTGGCAAAGCCGACGGACAGGATCGCATAATTGGCGCGCGATATGCCAAACAAGGTCTTGGCCCCAGTTGGGTCGCTTACTTCGATCCGATAGACCGGCTGGCCATCGACCAGATCATCGGGCTGGCGGGCAAGGGTGAATCCATCATCCAAGGCAAAGCGGATGACGCCAAAGCCAAAATTCTCGGCCCATTGCTTATCCGCAGCTGAAGGCGGCAAGATTCCGTCTGGGCCATAGGTTCGCGCTCCATCAAATGCCAAGAAGGTGACGATCTTGCCGTCGCGACGACTTTCGATCCGCACTTTGCCATCGGCATTATGGGCTTGGGGCTTAAACTCAGGATAGACCCGCCACATCTTGTGGCTCTCATTGATCAGAGGCGTGCCATCTGGGGCGTAAAAAGTACCATAGCCTTCCAGATAGAGGGTCGTGGGCCGTCGCCAGCTTTCCCCGCCAGCATGGGCGGTCGCGCGCTCAACGATGGTGCGCGCACTTAACTCGGGCTTTTCCATGCGTGCGCCGACTAAGGGCTGATCGGGTCCAGGTGGCGGCAAGCTTTTGGCCCAAGCCGAACCTGCCAAGACGAGTGCCAAACTAAATGTGACGAGCGCGCGCATCAGGCGATTTCCACCACTTGCACATCCGCCTCAGAGATGGCCTGACGGGCGGCCTTCAGGGGCTGATAGTCGGGGCTGTTCCAAAAGGCCTCAATCGCCGCCTTGTTGGGCCATTCAGAGACAACTGCCGCGAGGCCATTCGCACGCGGCCCCTCAAAGCTTTCACAGCCCGGCCCCCGCACGATATATTTCCCGCCAAAGCGCGCAATCAAAGCCGCCGTCGGCTTGCCATAGACTTCCAAGAACTTCTCGCGATCGTGGACCCGCACGGTGACAATCATATAGGCTGGCATAGATCCGTCCTCGACTATTGGTTTGCTTGCTTCCATAATTTCAGCAAAAGATATATCCATTGCTTTATAGGGAGGAAGCAAGTGAAACTTTTGCGCGCCGCGACATTAAACGTCCGTGATCTCAACCGGTCTGAGGCCTTGTACCGCGATTGGCTGTTCTATCGCACGGTGGAGAGCGGCGTCTTGGCGCGCGACCTGGCCTGCTCGTGGGGCGCGCCCGATAGTGCGGGCTTGCCCTATGTCGTGATGCAGCCAGAAAGTGGGGCGGACATTTATCTGCGCCTCATTCAAGATGAGCCCCATCCCGATTATGAAGCGCTGAAGACCTATGGCTGGGCCGCCATCGAAATCTGCGTCGATGACGTTTTGAAAGTGAATGAACGGATGCTGCAAAGCCCGTTCAAAATTATTGGCCCGCCACGCGAATTAGACGGTATGCCGGCGATCTTCCCGATGCAGGTGCAAGGCCCCGATGATGAGATCGTCTATCTGACCCAAATTCGCGACGATCTGCCCATGTATGATTTACCGCGTGCAACCAGCCTGATCGACCGGCAATTCATCCATGTTTGCGCGGTCTCAGACCTGCAAGGCGCGCTCAACTGGTGTCAGAATGTGCTGGGCCTTAGCTTTGGGCGGGATATGGACATTGTCTACACCATGTTGGCCAATGCCTTTGGGGTCCCGTTTGAAGAGAAGTTCACCATCGCAACCCTGACCCATGCACGCGACGTCTTCTTTGAGTTTGACCAATTGCCGCCTGCTGCGGGGCCGCGCCCTGGCTGGAAAGGCCGCCTGCCGCAAGGCGTTAGCCTCTCGACCATCGTGCTGCCGGACTTTCGCGAGCGCGTGCGCGAGCATGCCAAATGGCTGATCACCCCGCCGACTGTTCATCAGGGTGAGATTTATCAAGGCAAGCGGGCAGCCACGATGCGCGGCCCGGATGGCATTTTGTTTGAACTGGTCGAGCTATGAAGCAAGTTGTCCTGAAGCACGCGCTGGCCGCGCGCCCTTGTGCGGATGATTTTGCCTTGGTGGAAGTAGACGCCCCCGTGTGCCCTGAAGGTGGGGTTTTGGTGCGTGTGGTGCATCTGTCGCTCGACCCCTATGTCGGCTCGCGCCTGCGCGGCAAGCATATGGGTGAGCCTGCCCCACGGCCCGGCGTCGACGCCATTCCAGGTGCCGCTGCCTGTCAGGTTCTTGAAAGCAAGGCGGCGGGCATCAAGGCAGGCGATTGGGTCCATGCCATGGAAGTTGGCTGGCGGGAGGTAGCAAATCTCGGCCCCGGTACCTTCCGACTCCTCAATCCAAAGACCGCGCCTTTAGCCGCCCATGCAGGCGTCTTAGGCATGCCGGGTCTGACAGCTTGGGCAGGCATGACGCAATTGGCCAAAGTTGGCCCCGGCGATGTGGTTCTGGTTGATGCCGCTGCAGGCCCCGTCGGTGGCACAGTCGGCCAGATCGCGCGCATCAAAGGGGCCAAGCGCATTGTCGGCATTGCGGGTGGCGCACAGAAGTGCGCACTCGTCACCGACACCTACGGCTTTGATGCCTGTATCGATTATAAGGAGGATGGTTGGGAGCAAGCCTTGTCGGAGGCCTTGCCAGAGCCACCAACTGTCTATTTTGAGAATGTCTCGACCGAGATGGCTTCCAAAGCGCTGATGCGGTTGGCAGCCTATGGGCGGATGGTGCTGTGTGGCCTTGTTGATCAATATCATGCCGATCAACCCCCACCTGGACTCAATGCTGGCTTGATTGTTGGCAAGCGGGCGCAAGTCATGGGCCTTGTTGTTTATGACTTTTATCCGCTTTGGGATGCCTTTGTGAAAGAGGCTGGCACGTGGATCGCCGATGGCAGTTTGGTCTTCAAAGAAGACCGTGCGATCGGACTGGAAGCCGCGCCTGCTTTGTTTGAGCGTCTGATGCACGGCCAAAACGTCGGCAAGGCCGTGGTCAGCGTCTCGCCAGAATAGCAGCCAAGGTGCGCTCTTTTGTCGCTTGTGCAAAAGGATATATCATTTAAACTATGTTTCGAAACTGTGCCTTGGTAGGCTGGAGGGGAAAACATGGTCATCAATGAAGTCGATGTGGTTCGCTGGCTGCACATATTGGCCATGGTCTATTGGTTGGGTGGCGAATGGGGCGTGTTCCAAACCTCTTACCATGTGACCAATCGCGACCTTAGCTTGGACGAGCGTCGCCGTCATATGGAGACCGCCTATCGCATCGATATTTTGGCGCGAACGGGCATCATCCTGCTTCTGCCGCTCGGTCTGCATATGGGCCATCTCTATGGCTTCGTGCCCTTCTTGGATGGCATCGGCCTGGCCATGATGTGGATTTTGGCGCTGTCTTGGCTCGCGCTATGTTGGGCAGCCTTTTTCAAGCGCGAGACGGACGTGGGCATTGCCTTGACGAAGCTGGATGAGAAAGTCCGCTTTGTGTTGATCCCCGCTTTGTTTGCGGTGTCGATCTTGGCATTTTTTGGCCATGGGCCCTTGGCGATTGAGACGGGCTCTTACTGGTATCCCGCCAAAATGTTCACCTATGCCTTGATGCTGGTGTTTGGCTTGGGCCTGCGCTTCATCATGCGGGAATGGACGACTTTGTTCCGCGTGCTCGCCGAAGGGCCGAATCAAGCCGCCCAGACACAATTGGAAATCTCCATCGGACGCGGTCGCCTGATTGCTTATTGCTATTGGATCGGGATTGCCACCACGGCCTTCTTTGGCGCGGTGAAACCGTTTTAGCCGGGGGCCTTAAACGTCAAACGCCCGACCATGAAGGCCGGGCGTTCAGACGATCAGCGCAGGGCACGCCGAGTCTGCGCCGGGGAGAAAGCCGGCGATATGGACGCGGCACCGGAACTGAGAGCGGGGGGACGACGCCAGTCCGGATGTGCTGCATCCATGAGTGGCAAGATAGAC
>NZ_JBMLTR010000097.1:0-1545 GCF_049239865.1 Aquidulcibacter sp. | reverse complement strand
AAGAATAGGTTAGGAGTGACCATGATTTCGCGCAGAAGCCTTGTAATTGGAAGTGCGGCCCTGATGACCCTGACCCCGCCAGACTTAGAAGCGGCACCTGGAAAGTCGCCGCAGGCGATGTGGGATGAGCTTTTAGGCCGCTACGTGCGCCCTGATTCTAATGGCCTGAACCGGGTCGATTATGCGGCTTGGAAGGCCAATGCGGCAGACATGCGCGCACTGGATGCCGTGGTCGCCGGGCTTGCAGGCCTGAAAATTTCTGCCCTGCCTAAGGCCAACCAATTTGCCACATGGGCCAATCTGTATAACGCCATCACCATTCAAGTGGTGCTGGCGCGCTTCCCCGTCAAATCCATCCGAGACATTAAGCCAAGCCTTCTGGCGACGGGCCCGTGGAAAGAACCGCGCGTGCGGGTGGAGGGCAAGCAACTCTCGCTCGACGATATTGAACATGGGATTTTGCGCAAGCAATGGCGTGACCCGCGCGTCCATTATTCTGTCAATTGCGCCTCCATCGGCTGCCCCAATCTGGGCCGACGTGGTTGGCGGGCAGAGACCTTGGATGCCGATCTCGATGCGGCCGCCCGCGCCTTCATCAATTCGCCGCGCGGGGTTCGTGTCGTCGGACCGCAAAAACTGCGCGTCTCCTCCATTTATCAATGGTTCAAAGTTGATTTTGGGAATAATGAGGCCGGCATTCTAACCCATTTGCGCCGCTATGCGGCACCCACCCTATTGGCCCAAATGACTAATGCCCGGATTTTGGGCGATGATTATGATTGGTCCATCAATGCGACGTCAGGTTCTTAAACATGCAAGCCATCAAACGTTTCGGCCCGCTGGTGGTCATCGCCTTGGGTCTGATGCTCGCCATTTCGATGGGCTGGCACAAATATCTGTCGTTTGACGTTCTGACCAAGCAGAGCGAAGTGTTGCGCGACTTGGTGACAACCAAGCCTTTGTTGGTCATCGCGTGCTATATGGGGATTTATATCCTCGCCACGACAATTGCTCTGCCCGGCGCAATTTGGATCACGATTGCGGGCGGCTTTCTGTTTGGACCGATGTTTGGCCCTTTGTTTGGACCGATTTTCGCGACCGCCATTGCCTCGACCTCCGCAACCATTGGCGGCACGATTTTATTCATGGCGACCCAGTCTGCCTTAGGCGGAGGCCTGCGCGCGCGGGCTGGTGGTTTTATCGACCGACTGGAAAAAGGCTTTCAGGAAAATGCTTTCGGCTATCTATTGACCTTGCGGCTTCTGCCCATCGCGCCTTTCTTTGGCATCAATCTGGCCGCTGGCTTCTTGGGCGTGCCATTGCGAACCTTTGTGCTAGCAACTGCGATTGGCATTCTGCCCGGTTGTTATGTTTACGCCTCGCTGGGCAATGGGATTGAGCATTTGATCTCCCAAGGACAAACGCCAAACTTGAAGATCATTTATAGCCCCGAAGTGATGGGACCTCTGGTGGGATTGGCAGTCTTAGCGCTGCTGCCTAGCGCGTGGAAATTTGTCCAATCGAGACGGAAACAAGCATGAGCCA